>CAZUXL010000046.1:0-16077 GCA_964624355.1 uncultured Spirochaetales bacterium | reverse complement strand
ACACCTCCATCCTTGACACCTGGAGTCCCACTTCCCCCCCATCGGACCTAAGAGTGATCTCTCCTTCCTGAATCATAACCTGGAGGTCCAAACGCTGGTCCGCCAGGTTACCCAGGGCCTCGGCGGACTGATGTTCCACAAAGTAGACCTCCAGATTACGAGCTTTCACCAGCTTGGGGGCAATTTTTTCCCACCACAGCCGGGGGTTTTGATTGTATGCATACACCACAACCTTCCGAGCGCGACCACAGGCTTTTAATAGTGCCTTTTCATCCGGCTGGCCTACTTGTATCCAGAGATCGATCTCCCCTGTGAGGGTTTTCACCCATAGATCCGGCTCATCCGGTTCGCTGATTCCATTGGCAAACTCCAGTCGCTCCTGGGCGTGGAGAGAAAAGGCTAGGAGGCGCATCATCAAACGGATTTCAGTTTCGGAGGAATGACAAGCTACGACCAACAGGTGGTCTTCATAATAATTTCTGTCCATATCTGCGATCTGAATCTGTGCTTTATAAACGGTGGATTTAAGGGCCATGGTCATTCTCCTGAATATTTTAAGTATAAGGAATTTCCCATCCTCCGTCAGGGGGGGTATGATGGGCAAAATTCCTCGTATTTGTTAAACTGGATTTCAACATTGAGGGAACAGGGAGTCCGCATTGAAACAATTTTCCCTCCACGACGAGGAGGCATTAAGAACCTTTCTTCCTTCCAACGGTTTATGGCCCCTGATCTATGGCGCTTTGGAGAAGGCACTCTATAGAAGAAGGTTGCCCTGGCCAAACCTCTTGGAGGAAATTCCCCAGGAATACCAAAGGACTTTAAACAATAACTTTTTTCATCAATCCCTCCGATGTCTGTCCCTCCTTACAAGTCCTGAAGGGGATACGATAAAGTTTCTTTTTCAAACTCAGGACGGTCACAAAATCGAATCAGTCATCATTCTCCAAAAAATGAGGTCGACGCTCTGCGTGAGTTCCCAAGCGGGGTGCTCCATGGACTGCTTATTCTGTGCCACTGCCCGGCTGGGTCTTAAGCGCAATTTGTGGTTTTATGAAATCCTGGAACAAGTGGACTGGGCTTTGAACTGGCTTACAAAGATCCAGAGAACCCTCACCAACGTGGTGTTCATGGGAATGGGAGAGCCTTTATTAAATTATGAGCAGGTCAGCAAAGCTTTGGGAATCCTGACTAATCAAAGAAAATTCTCCCTGGCACCCCGAAGGATCACCCTCTCGACCTGTGGTATTGTCCCTCAGATTCTTCGGTTTGGAAAAGACTTCCCCCAGATTTCTCTGGCAGTATCACTCCATTCCTCCCGGGTTAAAATCAGGGCTCTGCTGATGCCCACCGCAGCTTTGTGGACTATAAACGAACTTATGAAAACTTTGGATTCCTACGTCCTGATCACAGGGAAGCGGGTTTTTTACGAATATATCATGATTGCGGGAGTAACAGACATACCAGAAATGGCCTTGGAATTGGGAAAACTACTCGAAGGCCGGTCTGCCCATGTAAATCTCATCCCCTTCAACGGAGACAACGGGGAAATCGATGGGGAAATCGGGGACACACCTTCTAATGGGAGAATAAGCTCGTGGCAGTGTTCCGACAGGAAGTCCATGGATATTTTCCAAAAAATTATTTCCGACATGGGAATTCCCTGCACAGTGAGGAGTTCTAAAGGGGATCAAATAGCTGCGGCTTGTGGGCAGCTGGTGAATCGAATTTAACTAAATAATTATTATATAACTATTTAGTTATGGTTTGAAAGTTAAATTTTTTTACCCCAGAATCCTTTACATGGAGTCCGCACTCTTTATGTTCGGGACTCTCCCACCACCATCGCCCAGATCGTTCATCCTCTCCAGGATTCACCGCCCGGGTGCAGGGTTCACACCCAATACTGGGGAATCCCCGGTCGTGGAGGGCGTTATAGGGAATTCCCTGGGTTCGAATAAGGTTCCAAACATCATCAGTAGTCCATTGGGCTAGTGGATTTAATTTAAAAAGTCCGTGGGCTTCATCCCATTCCACCCTCTGGAGATCTCCCCGGGTCACTGCTTGAGTTTTTCTCAGTCCGGTCATCCAGGCTGCCTTTCCTCCCAAGGCTCGCTTAAGGGGACCAATTTTTCTCACTGCGCAACAGGATTTTCTATTCTCCAGACTTTGATAAAACCCATTTATCCCTTGATTTTCCACCATGGATTCCACTGCTGTGGTCTCTGGGAAATAGATTCGTAGGGGCAAGTTAAATTTTTTTCTATTTACCTGCAAAACGTTATAGGATTCTTGGGGAAGTCGCCCGGTATCAAGAGTGAAAGCCTCCAGGGTATACGTTGGGAGTTCCAAACGTGAAAGGGTTTCTTCCAGAAGATGAAGAAGAACCTGATCCTCCGCCCCCAGGCTCGAGGCAAAGGATAGTCGACCGCCAAAGGACTTAAGCGACCAGGTTAAGAAATCCCTATCATCTAGACCGAAGGTCTCTTCCTGATACTGCTGAAGCTTCGAATTATCCATTACTCCCCCCAATTGTCGACCATTTCAATTGACTAGATTATACATACAATATCCAAGAAAGTCAATCTTTGGAACAATCATCACATTGGTTTTTTTAAAATCCTAGTGTACCCTCTCAGAGGGAGAATTATGAAACGAATTCACTTCCTCATCGCTCTGTGTTTGGCCATTCTTCCTCTAACCGCTGAAACCGGGAATCCTGGATTACCTAAAAAATTCGCCGAAGTTTGGGCTTATTTGATGGATGGGGAAGAACAATATCTCTCCCCCCTCGCTCCCATTTCCGACCTGGGATACTTTGGTGCAGGGATCAGCGCCACCGGTGAACTCGTGGGGGTTCCCCGAAGAGAAAAAATTAGCTTTTTTAAAGGAAGAACACATTTGGTGGTGGCGGAAGTCACATCATTCATGGCGACCCACTTTGTCATGGACCCTGCATTCCCCCTGAGAGAGCCATTTATGAATGCCTTGGTGAAGGCCTCCGAGCCCTTTGACGGGGTGCAAATCGACTTTGAAAAGGTACTTATAAAAGATAAGGAGCTCTTTTACTCCTTCCTCCGGGAGCTGAGAACCCGTCTCCCTGGCAAAATATTTTCCTTAGCAGTCCCGGCCTTAGTTTCCGATTCTCCAGGAATTTGGAACTATGGAGATTTAAATACTTTGGCGGATAAGATCGTGGTGATGGCCTACGATGAACACTGGAGCGGAGGAAGCCCTGGATCGATTGCTTCATTAGCCTGATGCGAAAAAGTGGCCCGGTTTGCTAAAACCCGCATTTCCCCGGAAAGATTGATCATGGGTTTGCCTTTTTACGGAAGAGCTTGGGTGGACAAATCCCTGGCTAGGGCCTATAAACATTCTTCCGTGGAAAAAATCATGGGTGAAGAAAAAGTGGAAAGTCCTTTTCGGGAACAAGATATTCCCTTTTTTGAATATAATTCGGTGGTGAATGTGAAGATTTTTTTTGAAGATGCCCTCTCCCTTTTAAAAAGGTTGAGTCTTTATCAAGGTTTGGGGGTTTCCCAAGTGTCATTCTGGCGCCTAGGTCAGGAGGATGTGAGGGTTTGGGACAATCTATCCCTGGGTTTATAGACTAATCCAATATTAGTAGACCACAGGCACTGGATCCAAACTCCTCCACAGATACCATGTCGCCACCGTTCTCCATGGCCGCCAGGCTTGGGATAATAATTCCAGCTCCTGGGGGAGCATTTTCCCTTCTTTACCATATAATCTAGCAGCGGCCTTTAACAGTCCAATATCATCCAAGGGTAAAATATCCGGTCGATGAAGATGAAAAATCAAAAACATTTGAGCTGTCCAAGGTCCAATTCCTTTGAGTTTTATAAGGGAATTCATCACGGTATGATCGTCCTGGGAGGGCCAAAGTTCTGGTTGAATTTCTCCTGTAAGAAAGGCCTGGGCTAATCCCTGAAGATATTCTACCTTTCTGATGGATAATCCGGCCTTTCGCAACTCCATGTCTGACACATCCAATATCACCTGGGGTTTTATTTCCCCGAGTAGTTGGAGTAATCGTTTCCAAATACTTTCTGCAGCTTTCACTGAGATCTGCTGTCCGACGATGGCGTTGGCCAAGGTTTGAAACCCATCCCCAGATCCGGTCAGACGTTCTGTGCTGTAGAGTTGGAATAAGGGTGCCAATCGAGGCTCAGCAACTTCTAAGTGACTACAGGCCTTTTCCCAATGATTCAATACCGGATCTCGTACCATAGGGGCAAATATACAAAAAAATTGCTGAGTTTACTAGTTTTGATAAGAGCTTTGCGATAAACTAAACACATTAGTACATAATTTCAAAGGAGCCTCAACCATGAAAAGTAATTCCCTTGTTTTAATCCTAGCTTGGGTTCTTTTAACCTTGGGTGCCTGCGCACAGGCCACATTAGGACCCTCCAAATCCACAGGGACTACCACCTACAAGGTAATAAATCATAGTAATTATAATCCCGCAGACATCTTCGATAGTCTCATTACCCAAGCCGCCAACCTGGATGGCTACTTTCAACACGCCTCTGTGGGGGAGAATATCTGCGGTGGCCTGGATGCGCTGGCACTGGAACAGGGCTCCCGATATAAAATGGACAGAACCGGTAATGGGGTCACACCTCCCACCTGGTTTGATACCCACAGTGGCTTGGCAGATTACAGCCGTGGGAACCCCGGTGCAAGTGAAAAAATCAATCTCTTCACCACAGCCATAGAAAACCAAGTTCTAGCGACTAAGGTTCAAGTAGCCACCTACAAATTCTGTTATATTGATAATCCCGAGGATGCTCAAACTCTTTTTAATGAAGCCCAGGCGGCTATGGAAAACCTGGAAGCCACCTACCCCCAAGTGGCTTTTGTTTGGTGGACCATGCCGATTGAAACCTCTGGAAACCTCCAAAGGCAGTTGTACAATAACTTGGTCAGATCCTATTGTTCCACCAACCAAAAATGGCTCTTGGACATAGCCGATTTGGAAAGTCACGATGAAGCTGGAGTGTTGAGTAAGGATTCCGATGGACTTGAACTCCTGGTGGATGTCTATTCCGCCGATGGAGGTCATCTCAATGCCCTAGGATCACGAAAAGTAGCCCTAGCTTGGTGGAAATATCTGAGTGAAATCGCCTTAGTTTACTAAGGTAGAGTAAGCAGAGAGCTTGAAATCTCCCGATTTAGGTGAATAATGAGATCCATGTCAGATCATCAGACCAAAGATCCCCTCCATGGGGTCAAACTGGAAACCATTATCACCTATTTGGTGGAAAATCTCGGATGGGAAAATCTAGCCCACCGGATTAAAGCCCGGTGTTTCACCTATAATCCTTCCATAAAATCCAGCCTCACATTCCTAAGAAAAACCGATTGGGCACGGAAAAAAGTGGAAGAAATCTATGTCATGATGAAGACTAATGAACCCACAGAAGAGGATTTGGCCCACCCAGAACCGATCACGAAGAAAGCAACTTAAGAGTGGTTACACAAGACCGAAAACTGAGTTAAAGTTCCCTCACAAAAAGGGACAGACCTCATTCAAAACGGACTTTCTAACTTATTATTACGCTTTTTTAAATTTTTTCACCGATCCCTCAAGCAAACACATCAAAAACGCCTTCCGTTATGGTATGAGAAAACCTAGAAAATTACTTGAAGATGCCCGGTACCATGTCACAGCCAGAACAGTCCATAAAAGACTTCTAATAGAAAACCCGGAAGTCAAGGAGATGTTCTTGGAGGTTTTGGAACGGGCGAAGTCTAAATTTACCTTTAAAATAGATAATTTTGTACTCATGAACAACCATTTCCACCTCATCATTCAACCAGGAAAGTCTACCAGTCTGTCCACAATAATGAAATGGATACTACAAACCTTTGCTATTCGATACAATAAAGCTAATAAATTATGGGGGCACTTCTGGGGTGGGCGTTTTTTTTCATCCATTATTCCCAATTTCAAAGAATATCTACGGATCTTTGTTTATATCGATCAAAACCCAGTGGTCGTCAACCTGGTAAAAAAGGCGGAGGATTGGCTATGGGGTGCGTTAAGTTTTCGTCGCCGCGGATGTAAAAAAATAATCGATGATGATATGCCCTGGCTTCAACTTTGTTTCCCGAGACATAAACAGTTATTATTAACATGAACTCTTGGGATGGACCGATTGAGGGACAGACCTCATCATGAGCCCAGGGGCACACAGGGCGCCGAAGGCGGTCCGAAGGACGGGAGCCAAGCTGGCGAACCCCGGAGTCGACCCGGTTCCGCTCCAGCGGAAGGGCCCCAATCCCTTGCATTCCCGTAGGTGTTTGCTTAGAATCCTACCCCATGAGCGAAAAAGAATACTGGATTGGTCTGGATGTGGGTTCTACCACGGTGAAAGCGGCGGTTATAGATCCTATTACGCAATGTTTGGTTTTTTCCCGGTACACCCGACATGGGGCTGAACAGGTTTCCCACGTTCGATCGTTATTGGCCTCTATCCACCAGAATTACCCCAATCGACCTTTACGGCTGGCGATCTGTGGCTCCGGGGGAAAGGCAATCGCCGATGCCTTGGGAGTTCTTTTCGTTCAAGAAGTGGTGGCCGGGAGTATTGCGGTCCAACATCTCTATCCCCAAACCCGCACAGTGATCGAGTTGGGGGGGCAGGATGCTAAAATTGTATTTTTTCATCACGATGAGGCCACGGAGAAACTTTTAGCCTCGGACATGAGGATGAACGGGGCCTGCGCTGGGGGAACCGGTGCATTTATCGACGAAGTGGCCAGTATTCTCCACATCCCCGTGGAGGAAACCCATGCCCATGCCACACGGGGTTCCCATGTGTTTGATATTTCCGGGCGATGCGGGGTCTTTGCCAAAACAGATATTCAACCTCTGATAAATCAGGGGGTGAGTAAGGATGACATTGCTTTGTCCACCTTCCACGCCATTGCGAAGCAGACCATCGGTGGCCTTGCACAGGGTTTGGAGATCCATCCTCCCGTGATGTTCCTCGGGGGGCCCCTGTCCTTCAATCCCTCATTGGTTGGTGTTTTTGCCAAGCGGCTAGGTCTGTCCCCGGAACAAGCCATCGTTCCCCCTGAACCGGAAACCATGATTGCCTACGGGGCGGCATTAGCCCTGGGAACTCTGGGCAAAACTCTGAACGAGCCCTTAAATTTTGGCCAGGTGGGGCCGGTGCTTGACCGATACCAGGAGACCCAAAAAATCCAGGGATCCGCGACCGAAAAGAGTTTTTTCGCTTCCCCTGGGGAAAAAAAGGAATTTCAACAAAGGCATAACACCACCAAAGGGGAGATTTATCAACCCGCCCCGGGTCCCATAAAAATCTATTTGGGGATCGATGGGGGGTCCACTACCAGTAAGTGTGTGGCCTTGGATGAACAAGCCCGGGTGATTGGAACCTGGTACGCTCATAATAAAGGTAGCCCCTTGGATACCACGAAAAAGCTCCTGCTCTCGGTGGAGTCGGACCTGGTTAGCCGAGGTCTGGCCCCCGAAGTGGTGGGAATGGGTACCACAGGGTACGCGGAGCACCTGTTCGCTTCCGCCTTCAAGGCAGACTATCACACAGTGGAAACTGTCAGTCATGCTACAGCAGCCCAACATTTTGTCCCTGATGCCAGTTTTATCCTGGACATCGGTGGGCAGGATATGAAAGCCTTGTTTATCAATCAGGATATTGTCACGGGGATAGTCCTCAACGAAGCCTGCTCCGCTGGGTGCGGGAGTTTTCTGGAGAATTTCGCCCAGAATTTGAACATCCCCGTGGGGGAAATCGCCGAAAAGGCTTTTGACTCCACCTCCCCCTGTACACTGGGCAGCCGGTGCACAGTGTTTATGAATTCCAGTATCATTACAGAACAAAAAAATGGTAAAACGCCAGCGGATATCATGGCGGGACTCTGTCGTTCCATCATCGAGAACGTGTTCACCAAGGTCATCCGAGTCCCTAATTTTTCCCACTTGGGCAGTAAGATCGTGGTTCAGGGGGGCACCTTTAAAAATGAAGCCGTCCTTCGGGCCATGGAGCAATTTACTGGAATATCCGTGATCCGAGCACCCTTCCCTGGAGAAATGGGTGCCTTGGGGATCGCCCTCCTCACCCGGGATCATCAGAAGGAAAAGTCCCGTTTCATCGGCTTTGAGGCCTTGAAGAATTTTACCTACACCCAAAAAAACGGGGTAGTTTGCGAACTATGTTCCAACTCATGTCGGAGAACCGTGGTGAGTTTTACCGACGGTAGTGCTTTTGTGAGTGGAAATCGATGTGAGCGGGGGGAAATTGTGGGTTCGGATTCTGGGAAAGAGTCTCCAGGGAAAACTCGTAAATCCATCCAATTGAAGGGCTTGGATCTGATGAAGGAGCGAAATAAACTACTTCTCAGTGTCCCTGCTCCCCTACTCGTAAATCCCCCCCAGGAATTGAGAATCGGAATTCCCTTGGTCCTGGAATTTTGGAATAGTTTTCCCTTCTGGAAAACCCTGTTTGAAACCCTGGGATTCCGGGTGATTTCTTCGGGTCTAAGTACCCAGAGACAGTTCCAATCAGGACTCCGAAATGTCCCCTCGGATACGGTCTGCTTCCCAGCAAAACTGGTCCATGGTCACATCAGCACCCTTCTAGAAGTGGGAGTCGACCGGATCTTTATGCCCATGATCAACCGAATGCCTCCAGAATTCCCCGGTACCAAGGGGAATCAAGTTTGTGCCGTGGTGAAAGGCTACCCCTTGGTGATCAAATACAGCGACAACCCGGAAAGAAGCCGGGGTGTGGCCTTCGACCATCCCATGTTCCATTGGTTTTCCCCCGAAGATAAGGACCGGCAGATCACGGAATACCTCCAGAGCACCTATAAGTTGGATCCTTCCTTGATTAAAAAGGCCTTGGAAATCGCCCAAACTGCCCAGGAAACATATAAAACTTCTCTGAGTGAAAAAGGGGAGGCTCTCCTTGCCCAGGTAAGGGAGAATAATAGTTTCGCGGTGGTTCTGGGAGGTCGGCCTTACCATGGGGATCCCTTGGTGAACCATGACCTCTCCAGCTTTTTTACTTCCCAAGGAATCCCCGTCCTACCCCTGGAAGCTCTTCCGGGTTTGGAATCCATGGACCTCTCCCCCACCCGGGCGGAGATTACCAATAACTTTCACGCCCGGATGTTAGCCGCTGCTCTCTATGTAGCCCGTCGTCCTGAGCTGGAACTGGTGCAAATTGTAAGTTTCGGTTGCGGTCATGATGCCATAATTTCCGATGAGATCATCAGCATCATGCAGGGGATCAGCGGCAAGGCCCCCCTGGTGCTAAAAATGGACGAAAGCGATGTGAAAGGCCCTTTGAATATCCGCATCCGGTCCTTTTTAGAAACTGTAAAAGCCCGGAGAAAGCACCCTCCCCAGACTCCCAAGCAGCTTCCAGAGCCCTTCCCTCTGAAGTTTACCAAGGAAGATGTAAAGACAAAAACCATACTCATTCCCAATGTGAGCGAGGCCTTTTCCGCTGTGGTGCGCTCCGCCATGGCCAGTGAAGGCTATCTGGTGGAAGTGATGCCCTTAGCAGATAAGGCCGCTATCGCCCTGGGAAAACAGTATGTCCACAACGATATGTGCTATCCCGCCCAGGTGAATATTGGGGAGATGCTAGGAGCTCTGAAAAGTGGGAAATACGACCTTTCTAAAATCGCCTGTGGCCTGGCTAAGAGTGAATGCGACTGTAGACTGGCCCACTATGGATCCTTGGCACGAAAAGCCTTGGATGAAGCCGGTTACCCGGAAATCCCCCTGATCACCACTGACACTGTGGACAGGAAGGACATTCACCCCGGGTTCAAACTGGGTTTGACTTTTCAAATCCGGGCTATGTGGGGACTGAATATGGTGGACGTGCTGGAGCATCTGCGGCGCAGGATCAGGCCTTATGAATTGGTGAAGGGACAAACCGAAGAATGTTTCCAGGATGCGGTTGCTCGGATAGCCAAAGCTCTGGTAAAGTCTGTTCGGGGTGCTTTGAAAGAATTTGATGCCGCCCTGGCAATTTTTGCCGCCATTCCCGTAGATATGAGTGTGAGAAAACCCCGGGTCTTTGTGATAGGTGAATTTCTTTTAAACTTCCATAGCGAGAGCAATCAACAGCTGGAGTCTTATCTGGAAGCCAATGGGATGGAAGTCATCCTCCCTGATATGTTCATGCCCGTTCACCGGGATTTTATAAAAATGGATTCGGAGATTAAGCTCTTTTTTGTGAAATACCCCCTGATGGAGGCTTTCGCCAACGATGTGACCCTCTACCTCATCGACCGGGTCCAGAAAACCATGATTAAAAAGGTGAGGTCTGTCCCCTTCTTCGAACCCAGTGCTCCCATTCGGGAATTGGCAAAACTGGTGGATCCCGTGGTGCATCACACCTTTACCCCCGGGGAGGGCTGGCTCATCGCTGCGGAAATTCTCCACCATGCGGATAAAGGAGTGGATTCCTTCATCATCGTCCAGCCCTTCGGCTGTCTCCCCAACCATATCGTCGGTCGAGGACTGATGAAAACCATGAAGGAGCGGTTCCCTAAGATTCAGATCCTGTCCCTGGATTTTGATCCAGATACCAGTTTCGCGAATATCGAGAACCGCCTGCAGATGCTGATCATCAACGCCCGGGAGATGGAGGAGAGCAGGAAGTAAATACTAAGATACTTGCAGAACTCCCAAAGTGACAAGAACAGCGATTAATCCTAAGGCTGCGTAGCTGATTAAAATAATATTACTGGTTTTCACGGTGACTCTCCTCGTATAGGTTGTGAATTTCTTCCCATTGAATCCCTAACTGGGACATGGTTTGGAAAATTGCTGGTAACTCCAGATCAAAAAACACTTTTCTCAGGGCTTCCTTCGCCCTTTGGGGTCCCTGAGGATCCACAAAGTATCCCGTTCCCCGTTCACTCCGGGCAATCCCGTCATCCGCTAAGGATTGAAGGGCTTTCACTGCGGTGTTGGGATTCACTTCCAGGGTCACCGCCAGCTCCCGCGCTGATGGGATTCTCTGGTCTGGAACCATTCGCCCAGCGATGATTTCCTTGGTCAGATAATCAGAAATTTGAATAAAGATGGGCTTATCGTTATTGAACCGCATGGTGGGCCTCTTTTTCTTTCACCCTAAAGTAACCGAAGGACAGGGCGAAAACCGGGGTAAGGACGAAATAGAAACCCTTCCATAGACCCAGTAGAAAATTACCCTTATCCCAGGACTTGTGCATTTCCTTCCAGGCGAAACCACCATCAGAATCACCGAAAGTCATCATGGAGGCAAAGGTTCCCTGATCAAAAAGAATTTTACTTCCAAAGGCTAAAACCAGGCCTAAGATGGTAATGAATGCCAGAATAGTTCCCAAGGTTTTCAAAATCACCAATTTGCGGTAAAATGTGGATCCCGTGAAAAATAAGAGGTTAGTCACCAAGAAAATCCCCCATTTTTCCCAGATCATCCCCGAGTCTTCCGTGAAGGGTATCCAGAATTGCCCGTCTAACCAAGAAAATCCCATGGCTAAAACCACCGCAATACTGGGAATAAGGATCATCATTTCCACAAACGCCGAGAGGTATTTTTCCAATCCCGTAGCCGGAAGTAAAAGCCATTCAGTGGTGGACTTGGCGGATTGCATTTCCTTAAACGCCCCTGCAGAGGTGAGGAAACAAGCCAGAACAACTAACCAACTGTAAGAGTTTCCCGATGAATCCCCGGGAGAATAAGGGGCTCCAGTGAGCTGGGAAAATATAAAGTGTAAAATCCGGATTCCCAGGAGAATAAGGACACCTATTCCCAAGGGAATGAGAGTTTGAAGAGCACGGTTTCTTATGAGCCAAAAGATACGGTTTATGCTAAATTCTTTCATTTTATTCACTCCCCAGGAGTTGTTTAAGGGTTTCGGGATTGGAAATGGCGGTATTAAAAAGGACTTCAAGATCGTTAAGCCCTGCTGTCTGGAATTTCCCCCCCAGATCTGCCATGGGAAGGTTGAAGGGGATCTTTCCCTTGTCCATGATCAGAACAGGATCAATGAGATTTTCCAAATCCCGAACCTGATGGGTGGAAATTAGGATTATCCGGTCCTCTGTGGAAGCGCCGGCGAGCATTTTCCGGAACTGAACCTTTGAAGGGATGTCCAAACCATTGGTAGGTTCATCCAGAAGAATTATTTTTGCCCCGCTGGCTAAGGCAAAGGCCAAACAGAATTTTTTTCTTTGACCGTAGGAGTATTTTGAAAGGGCCTTATCCTTGTCCAGATCGAACTCCTGGAACAGTCGGTCAAAGGTCCCCCGATCAAAGGCAGGTCGGAAGGGAGTATTCCGGTATAGAAATGTCTCAGGTTTTAATGCGGGCACCCAAGGATCCTCGGGCACAAATGCCACTGAGGCCAGAAATGAAGCCTCCCGTTGTACCGGGTTATAACCACCCACTTCTAGTTTACCCGTATGGGGTAATAAAGCCCCGGCAATTAGTTTGAGAAGGCTAGTTTTACCAGCCCCATTGAGACCTAGAAGTCCATAAATGGAACCGGGGGACAGGTTCAGGTCCATTTTATCGAAAAGAACTTTTTTCCCATACCCGAAGGTCATGGAATTGAGGGCAATCATTAATCACTCCTTTAGTGCAACACTACACTGATACAGTAACAAAAACAGCTGCCATTGTCAAGTAAAAATGGGTGTCTAGAATCTTTGAGTTGTGGTTAATCAATATATGGATGAAAAAAACGGGAAATTAGGGTTATGCATTTTTTTTGTATGAAACTAGTAAATAATGCAGGAAAAATTGGCTATTCCTGCATTATTTTTATTTCAAAAATTAATAACTACATACAATTAAATGAATTAATAAACTCAAAGATTCGAGACACTAGGCCTTTTTTTCCAAAAGTTTGGAGGTAAAGGAAATATCCTGCTCCAGGTGAGAAATCTTATGATCCTGTTCTTGGAGCTGCTTTTCTAAGTTTTCAATTCTTTGCTCCAGCTTCCCTATTGTCTGAGGATTAGTCGACAACGTTGCCATTTTTGTCTTGGTTAAGTAATCACCCACCATTGCAACGATGCTAATAAGGGTTAACCCGCCCACTATTATAAAAGCAATTCCCATTTAAATCTCTCCTTAGCGTCCGAGAACATTTCCAGTCTGAACAGGAATAGGACCGTAATTATTGGTGGGAACATACTGACCGTTCCATTTGGCAATTCGGCTGGCTTCGTTTTCCAACTCTTTTAGTTTTATCTGAACGTTGAGATTTTGAGCTACTTTCTCATTGTATTTTCGCAGGGCTTCCCCTTCCATGACCTTGGCTTCTGCTTTTAACTTAGCAGCGGCCAATTCCCCTTCGGCGATTAAAATCTGCTGCTGTTTTTCCCCTTCAGCCTTGGCGATCAAGGCGTTCCTTTCACTTTCAGCGATTTTTACTTGCTTTTGGCTTTCCAAATCCGCAATTTTAAGTTCCTGTTCTTTCTGATTCACTTGTTGGGCTTTACTCTGGGTTTCTTCAATATTTTTATCAAAGGATTCTGACCAATCAAAGTTGGTTAAATTCAGTTGGGTAATCAAAATGGGATAATTCGCAGTCAATACTTTTATTTCGGCGAAGGCTTCGTTGGATAATTTTGTTTGATTTTTGGCCAGATCAAAAATGGTGTATTTACCCAAAGTAGCTTTTACAGACGCAACAAGAGAACTTTTTAGAATGCTTTCCAGACTGCTTTTTGTATATTGCCTGGCAATGGAGGTTACTGCCTCGGGCTTGTAAGACCAATAAAGATTCAGCTTTACTCCAATGGTCTGATTATCACTGGTTATAGCCCCCTCGCCGCCCACACTGATAGTATAATCGAATTCAAAGGGAGTTACGGTGTAGTTGACCACTTCCTGTAAAAAGGGATTGCGGATGTGAAGTCCGGGTTGGAGAATCTGTTCTTGAACTTCACCAAGTTGAACCACCACACCCCGATCCGAAGGGCCGACGATCACAATGGGATTAAGCATGACAAAAGTGACCACCAGCAGTAAGGGAGCCACAATAAAAAGTAAGACGCTCCCCATATTCACTGTTTTTGTTCCAGAATTATAAAATAGACTCATACTAACTTCACCTCTTATATTTAAAACACTTCCACCGTCGATCGGCTCTCCAATAGTATATATCAGGATTCTATTTTGAGACCACTAGTCCATCGAATCCCGGGAAGCCTGGGGGAAGATAGATGGTCACAAAACAAAACTAGCTTAGTTGAACAAACAATTTAGGCTTCAGATCCTTGTGGTAAAATTTCCTTCCGAAAACAGAATCTCGCAGGTCATCCCGGGGGGACCGCTTAAGGTGACCTTTCCTTGAAGCTGTCCCTCTCCGATTTTCCTAACGAGGTTCAGACCCAGGGTAGTGGGGTTCGGAACATCGGAATCCTGCGCAAATCCTGTTCCATCATCGGAGTATTTCAGCAGAAACTGTTTTGTTCCGATTCGGGTAATGATTATGCTTATCAAACCTTTTTTTTGACCTTTAAATCCGTGCCTGAGGGAATTGGAAAGCAGCTCATTGAGAATGAGACCCAATGGCACCGCCGTATCCAAAAGGAAAACCAGGCCGCTAGACCGTACATCTACCCCAACCCGGTCCGAAGCCTTGTAACTCTGCAAAAAGTACCGGGTCAGCTCATGAATGTAATCTTCCATGGGAATTTGGGACAAATTCCGGCTTCTGTACAAAAGTTGGTGGACAAGAAAAATCCCCTGGATCCGGTTCTCCACAGCCAAAACAAGACTTTTTACCTCCGCATTACCACCATAACGCTCAGACTGGAGGGCGATGATGCTCTGTATCACAATGATGGTATTTTTAGTCCGGTGGTAGAGTTCTTGGACCATCGCCTCTTTCTCCCTTAAGGAGGACAAAAGTTTCTCCTCTGTGCGCTTTTTGTCCGCCAGGGTCTGTTCCAACTCCTTGACTTTCTTTTCCAGTTTCAGCGCAACCACCTCACAGTACCTCTTCAAATAATCCGAATCCTCCAGGATCAATTCCCCCGTCACCATCTTGGAGGGACTTTTTGTTGCTATGATTGCTTCCAGTTTATTCCAAAGATCCGATGGATCCACGGGTTTGAGGATATATTTATCCGCCCCTAAAGCGTCTGCAAGCCTCATATCCGCCACTTCTTTATAGGATGCAGAATAGAAAATAAAGGGGATTTTATTGAGTTGAGGCAGCTGTTTTATGGACCTCAGTAGTTGGAATCCATCCATATATGGCATGAATCCGTCGGAAATAATTAAATCCGGTAGGTATTCCAACGCCATTTCTAGACCGATCTTTCCATCCTCCGCTTCCAGGACCTCATGTCCCTCCCGCTCGATTACGTGGCGTAGAATGTTTCTGTCGTCCCCATTGTCGTCCACTATGAGAATTTTCACCTGTGTGGCTCTCCTAGAATCCCATGAATTTGAGCGACGAAAACGATGGGATCAATGGGCTTTTCAATGTAGCCATTACATCCGGCCGAAAGAATCCTTTCCCTGTCACCAGTCATGGCATAGGAGGTAACCGCAATGATGGGAACGGCCACGCCGGTTTCCGTAGACCGAATCCTCCTGGTGGTTTCCAGACCATCCACCCCCGGAAGATTAATATCCATGATAATGAAGTACGGATGCTCTTTCAGAGCCAAATTCACTCCCTCCACACCATCTTTCGCTGAGATGACCTGGTAGCCGTCCCTGTTCAGGGCATAGGTGACAATTCGCAAATTATCCTCGTTATCCTCGATCACCAATACTTTCTTCATAGAATTACTCCTCCTGCCTCTAGTGGCAGGCAGATCTCGAACCGGCTACCTTTCCCATAGACGCTTTCAACACGGATGTCCCCTTTCATGATATCCCTCACCAACTTCCTGGACAGATAAAGCCCTAGCCCGGTTCCTGTCACAGTCCTCAATTGTTGGTCTTGTAGTCGGACGAAAGGAAGGAACAACTTTTCCCTATCCTCTTCCCGGATGCCAATACCCGTATCTTCCACGGTCAGAACAAG
>CAZUXL010000045.1:0-25538 GCA_964624355.1 uncultured Spirochaetales bacterium | reverse complement strand
GGAATTTGATCTCTTAATCCTCAGTGACGAGATTCACCAAGACCTGGTTTTCCCTCCTCACCGCCATCAAGTCTTAGCGGGGTTTGATGAGAATCTCAGGGGCCGAACTGTAGTTTTTTCCAGCGGAGGGAAAACTTTTAATTTGGCTGGGCTGCCCTTATCCCACATGGTGGTTTTTGATCCTGAGTTAAAGAAACGATTAAAAAGAGGCTTGGAGGCGGAATTTTTCCATCACCCCAACATCCTGGCCCAAATTGCGGCTAAAACAGTTTTTCAGGAAGGTGCTCCCTGGTTGGAAGCTCTTTTGCCCTACCTGGAGGAGAACTATCGGGTACTCTGCCGAGCCCTCCCTGTGGGTATGGTGGAAACCCTTCCAGCACCCCTGGAGGGAACATATCTAGCCTGGGTGGACTTTTCACCCATGGTTCGGAAAATGGGCCTAAGCGGTGATGAGGAACTGGCTAAAATTCTGGAAGCAAAAGCCCGGATCCGCTTTTCCCCCGGATCATGGTTCGGAGGCCCTCCGGGATATTTAAGGATTAATCTGGCCTGTCCCCGATCCCAATTGGAAGAAGGACTTCACCGGTTGTCCCAATTTAATTTTCACTAATGCGGATGCCTGTGCGGGCAATGATCTTATAGAGGGGACCTTTTCTGGAAAGGACCCCCTCGTATAAAACTTCAGGATGGGGATCGAAGACCGTGTTTCGGTCTCCCTCCACCCAGTACCAGGCCCCTTCGTCCAATTCTCTGGACAATTGTCCCGCTTCCCATCCGGAATACCCGGCAAATATCCTGTATTCTGGGTGGGATTCCTCTGGGGTTTCTTGAAGATAGTCAAAAAATATCTGGGTAAGAGGTTCAAAAACCAAACCGGGAACCGGCCTCAGACCGGGAAAGGGTTCCGGTATATGGGGATTTTCTTTCCTGAAAACAAATAGATGATCCTGTTGAACCGGACCTCCCCAGCTGAAATTCTTACTTCCCAAGTTTGTCCCCCGGAGTCCGGAAAACAGGTCCGCCAAACACCCTTCTGTGGGTCTGTTCACCACTAGCCCCAAGGCTCCTTGGACATCATGTTGGGCTATCATGACCACAGCTCTAAAAAAGTTGGGATCCAGAAGAAGCTCGGAAGCACAAAGGAAATACCCCCCGAAATTTTCCGGCCGAGAGGAATCTTCCATGTCGAAAGAATGTTGATGACTCATTAACCCTAATCATATAACGCTCGGGAGATTGATGCAAATCAGTCCCTTCATTCCCCCTCTTGAGCAAAACGTTCCCGGAAGCCGCAGGTTCGGCACAGGGGTTCCACTAGAGACCTTTGGGTAAATCCTTGGTAAAGTGCCTGGGCGCGGGGGGATTGTAAGATTTCCCCTAGGTTTTGGTCCAGGAGATTTCCCAAGGTGATGATCCCCTCCCCATCCAAGCAGCAGGGAACGACCCTGCCATCCACCAGAATCCCGATTTGGTTTCGTAGTCCGTGACAGAAGCCGCGATTATTTTTCTGGGGAAGAGAGAGGGAGGGCCAGGTGAATTCCTCCTCCTGGTTTAGATAAACTCTTTCCCCCAGTTTTATCCCTTTATCCCAGTTTGCCCCGTCTTTCCACGGTCCCAAAGCCGGATATCGCCCCGCCAAAAGGCTCCAAAAGTCCTTGGTTTGAGCGGGAAGTTTGCCCCCGATCCGGCTCCAAAGTCGTAAACTCACGGGAAACTTCGGAGCTTCCCTATGGCGATCGAGAAAAAACTCCAGGGAATGCCAATAACTAAGAAGATTATTGGATTTTAAGTGGCTGTGGAGGGAAATGTTCAGTTGTTTCAACCCAGGGGAATCCAACAAAACTTCAGATGTTTTATGTACCAAGGTTCCATTGGTCGTCAGGGTAACCTTAAAGCCCCTAACCCCCGCGAGAGCTAAAAAATCCTTCAAAAGGGGATGAAGCAGGGGTTCCCCCTTGAGATGAAAATACAAATGGGTCCCAAAACCTTGGATTCGATCCAAAATAAAAGAAAATCGCTCCAGGGATAGAAATTCCCCCCGACGCAAAATCGGGGGGCAAAAGTCACAGGCCAGATTGCAGAGACTTGTTATTTCCAGATAAATCTTACTAAACATCCCCGCCTTTTTATCACACCCACCCCTTAAGGGGCCAGATAAGAAACGCGAATCTTCTCAAAATCCTGGCCTCTATGTTTGAAAAGCCCCTCGGAGACCCTCTGGGTTTCCTTCAGTGGAAGAATATACGCCGGCGTTAAGAGATTTTTACTTCCCTTGGGAAATGCAAAGTACAGAGGAAGTGGGGTTTTCTCCAAAGTCGCCCCGTGCATATACATTATCAGGGCGTGCTCGGCCGCATGGAAACCATTTTTCCAGTCCCAAACTTTGGATGTGTCCTCATCGGAATAGTTGTTATGGCTGCCATCAGCGCGAATGTCGGAATAAACTTCTCCGTTTTTCTTGTCCACGAAGTATTTAAGCCACCCCTCCCCCGTTACAGCCAGTTGGGAGGTAAATCGCTGGTCTAAAAGGTTCAAATAAGCGGTAATTTGATCGCACTCCGCATAGATCCACCAAGAGGATCCATAATTGACCCTTAGGAAGGTCCGGGAGGAACTGCCCCAGAGCCCTGTTTTTGGATCAATGGCCTTGGGGAGTTGTTCTCGGGCTGTGGTTCTGACGAAATCCGTATACCGGTTACCCCCGGTATTTTGATCCACTAAGGCCAGCATCCACAGGGTTTTGAAGTGATGGCCAAAGTCCACGTGATTGCCGCCCCTTCCCACTTTATCCTTCTGACCCCAGAATATGGGTGCCTGCCAGAAGGTCTTTTGAATGGTATCCCCGAGCAAAATCATGTGGGATGCCCAACGCTCCCGATCCTCGGCTTTTGTGAGTATGGGCTGAACAAGTATCATGTAGGCATTAAGCTGGTCTAAGAGGGCTACTAATTCCCATCCTCCTCCCTCCACATCCTTTTCCTGGGTCAAATCTGCGTTCATGGCATCCCTCACCCTCTGTCCCGCCTCATCCCAGTAGGTTTTAGGGTCAAACATGAGGGCTTCGGTTTTAAGCAGATATTCTTCCGCTTCCTTGTCCCGAGTGACATAATAATATGCGGCAAGGCCCATGGCTGCATAAGCGGTGTCCTGGGCTGTTTTATCTTGATTAGCCAAAGCAGAGCCGTCTTCTTTCAGTTGCGTGTACCAACCTCCGTAGGTTTTATCCCAAGCGTGGTCGATGAGCCACCGTACCCCAGCCTCCGCATAGTCCAGGAGTTCTGTCTTCCCCGTAACCATATAATAGATACAGTAGGTAAAGATCTGGCGTCCCATCATCCGAGGCCGACGCAGGGTCTGATTAGTGGTCCGACCTATCATATCCCTCACGGTGGGGTAATTTCCTACGGGATTCCCCAAAGCTTCGGGGGTGATCCAAAAAGGAATTAAGTCCTTTTCCAAATGGGTTTTCCAAGTGGCGGATTTTAAACTTTCCGGAACGGTATCTTGGGCGATGATGCCGGAGGAAAGGAATAGCGCTACGAGGGTCAAGATTAATTTTTTCATTCATGAACTCCTAGTGGGGAATTATCCCATGGTTTTTCAAGAATGTCAATTTTTTAGCATTCATTTTATTACTAGACAAAACCATGAATTAATGTTAACTGATTGCAACATGAATCAGGTTAACGAGAGCGATATCATCATCATTAATCTTTTGAAAGAAACAGACAAACCCCTTCCAGGAACGTTTTTAGCGGGAAAATTGGGAATAAGCCGTGTCGCCCTGTGGAAGCGTATTCAAAATTTGGAATTAAAGGGATATCAAATTCAAAGTTCCCGCCGAGGATATCTGTTAACCGGGGAGGACACCATGCTTCCCCACGAATTCACCCCCGGTGCCCCGGTTATTTTTTTTCAGGAAACCGATTCCACCATGGATCAAGCCTGGAAGCTGGCGCAAGCCGGAGCGGAAAACGGAACGCTGGTGACTGCAGAGTCCCAGAACCACGGTCGCGGCCAGTCTCAACGTCCGTGGGTTAGCCCCACGGGTGGTCTCTATAACACCTTTATACTCCGTTCCCCCCTCCCCCAAACCTGGGCAGGTGCCGTGGTCATGGAGAGTGCTTGGAAAATGATAGAACTTCTCGAACAGTCGGGTATATCCGGTGTGGAATTTCAATGGCCCAATGATTTGGTTCAGGGTTCAAAGAAAGTCGGGGGATTTTTGGTGGAATCCGCCGGGTCTCCTGAAGCCCCCCGGTTTTTTACCCTGGGCATGGGAATTAACATACATCCCCTCCTTCACCCTTCCCGGGAGACGGCCTCCCTTGCCGAGCTTTCTTCCCACCCGCCCCAACGTCGCAGACTTTCCCAAGAGATGCAAAATCACCTGAGGACCTGGGCACAGAATCCCGATTGCTCCCCTCGCAGATGGGAAAACAGGCTCCTGAGGAAAAAAACCCCTTGGGAAGCGGAAACCTGGAGGGGTGAAGTTCGCTGCTTCACCCCGGCGGGCATTGCTCCCGATGGAGCCTTAATGGATAAACAAAACCGGAGGATTTTGGGATTCGGTGAATCCCGCATTGTCCGAAAAAAAGGAGAACTTTCATGAATTCTATTCCCTTGAAGCCCGTACTGTCAGCCCTGTTTACGGCGCTGATCATTGTGGGTGCCTATATTTCCATACCTGTTCCCGGGCTACCTCCCGTGGTACTGGCTGTTTTCTTCCTGTTCTTGGGAGGACTTATTCTAGGCCCCCTTTGGGCCGTGGCTTCCGGAGTGGTTTATCTAGCCCTCGGAGCCCTGGGACTGGGGGTCTTCGCCGGGGGAGCCGGGGGTATTGCCCAATTTTCCGGGCCCACAGGGGGATTTCTCTTGGGTTATGTTCTAGCCCTTCTGGTCACAGGCCTCCTGTCGGATCGGAAAAACTACAACTTTTTCCGCAATCTTTTGGCGGTCCTTGCCGGTGGTTTGGCCCTCTATGCTGTGGGACTCCCCTGGTTACAAATGTCCATGCCTTCCAAGTTTTCCAACCTGTGGGCGGTCACCATGGCCATGAGTCCCTACATGGTAGGGGATCTTATAAAAGCCTTATTGGCGGTGGGATTGGTGAGTCTTCTTAAACCCCTGCTGAAAACCTACTTTCCCCAGGGTAAATAGTTGCTGATTGAAACCAAGGGGCTGGGTAAAAAATTTGACGACCACCGTTGGGGCCTCAGAAATGTGAACATTTCTCTGACTTCGGGAGAATTTATCCTTCTCACCGGTCATAACGGAAGCGGGAAATCTCTTCTGATCCGTCATATTTTTGGTCTAGAATCCCCAGATGAGGGACAGGTATTTCTCAATGGAATACCTGCCAACAAAAACTTCACTGAAATCCGAAGGAAAACCGCTTTGGTGTTTCAAGAACCGGAACATCAAATCCTAGGGCTGACAGTGAAGGAAGATTTGGAATTCACCCCCAAGCAAAGAAAAGTCCCAGGGGAGGAACTTAAAGTCCTCACAGAACGCGCCCTTGATCAGGTAGGCTTGAAAGGTTTTGAATCTCACCTGAGCTCCTTCCTCAGCGGGGGTGAAAAACGCCGGCTGGCCATTGCCTCCGCCCTCATGAGCAAACCAGAAATTTTGGTGCTGGATGAGCCCTTTAACGGTCTGGATTGGCCGGGGGTTAAAATCCTTCTCACTATCCTGAAAAATCTCCATTCCCAAGGCCTGGGCATCCTGGTCGTCACCCATGATTTGGAAAAATGTCTAGCCTTAGCCGACCGCCTGGTCGTTCTGGAGGGAGGTGAGAAAATTCTCGACGGAACACCTTCAGAACTTTGGGATCGACTTCCGGATTTTGGACTTCGGCGGTTGGTAGGAAGCCGGGATCGGTTAAAGGAAATGATTTGGTAGAGCGGATTCTTGGTTACAATCCTCGGTTTCGCCCCCTGGGATCCTACCCCTGGCGAATGGGTGTCTACCTGGTCTGGAATCTGGTATTTTTACTCTGCCCCTTTCCCTGGTTGACGATACTTTTCCTTCCCTTGGGATTTTTAGGAATATACTCCCGGATCCATTGGATTTCCTGGCTTGGGGGACTGAAAGGTTTTTGGCTTTTTATCCTCGCCGGTCCCCTCTTCGGATTTCCCTGGGGAGAGCCCCTGAACCTGGGGAATCCTGTCTTTTGGTACCAATGGCTACCATCTTGGGAGAAATCCCTGATATTTTTAGGAATTCTAGCCTCCAGTCACTGGCTGACCGCCACCACCACCATCATGGAAATTCAATCCGGGTTGGAAACCCTACTACAACCTTTTGGATCAAAGATTCAAAAAACCTTAGGACTACTGGGCTCCCTTACACTGGCATTTCTCCCATGGACCGGTGAACAGGTCCGTAAAGCGCAAGAAGCCCTGGAACTCCGGGGGCTAGACAAAAAACGCCATCCGATAAAATACATCCAGTCTTTGGGCTTACCCATTACCATCGGACTTTTGGAAAAGTCCCGGCATACAGCGGAGGCTCTAGCCTTGAGAAATTCCCAGGAAAATTCCGACTTATTTTGACAAAGATTAAATCCTGGCCCATACTAGGGACATGAGTGGTGAACCCTTGACAATTTTACTTGTGGAAGACAATGACGATCATGCGGAATTGGTGGCTAGAAGCTTTGAAGATAATCAGGTTGCCAACACATTAGTCCGGGTAGCCGACGGGGAAGAAGCTCTTCATTACCTCTTCAGAAGGGGTAAATATGCAGCGGCGGTGGACAGCCCCAGACCCAACTTGATCCTCTTGGACTTACGGCTCCCTAAAGTGGAAGGACTGGAAGTTTTAAAAGAAATAAAAAATGAAGAAGACCTGCGGATGATTCCAGTGGTGGTTCTCACCTCCTCACAAGCTGAAAATGATGTGGTCAGAGCCTATTCTTCCTACGTGAATTCCTACCTCGTAAAACCTTTGGATTTTGTAAAATTTACACAAATGATGCGGGAATTGGGCTTTTATTGGTTAGGTTGGAATATTAACCCCTTAAATAATTGAGGCACATGGGTGAGTAAACGTGTCCTTTTAGTGGAAGATAATGATGATCATCTGGAACTCATTCAAAGATCCTTCGAATCCATGGGGGACTTTGAAATCCTCACGGCCGGGACCATTACACAAGCTAAGGAAATATTAAATTCTACTAAACTCGACCTGGTGATCACCGACTGGAGACTCCCCGATGGAGAGGGCCAGGATCTGTTTCCTCAGGATGACCACCCCAATTACGCCCTGATCATCATGACCAGTCACGGTAATGAACAATTGGCCGTGGAAGTGATGAAACACGGGGCCATGGACTACGTGGTAAAAAATCCCGACAGTCTTTCCAATCTGGCCTTTCTCGCCAACCGGACATTAAGAGAATGGGACCACATTTTGGAAAGAAGAAGGGCTGAGGAAGAAAATTTCATCCTTCAAAAACAGCTGAACCAAGCCCAGAAACTGGAAGCCATCGGTACTCTCGCCGGAGGAATTGCCCACGATTTCAACAATATTCTCTCCGGTATCATGGGGTACGCAGACCTCTCCCTTATGCGCCTGGAATCCGAGTCGGAGTTGGGTAAAAATGTTGCAGAAATTAAAAAGGCTTGTTTAAGGGCTGCGGATCTCGTCCGGCAGATTCTCACCTTCAGCCGCCAGAGCGAACCTGAGATTCGGCCGACACAAGTTCAATATGTGGTTAAAGAAGCTCTCAAATTAATGAGGGGGTCTTTACCATCCACGGTGGAAATTATCTCAGATATTGACACCACCTGCCCCCCGGTCCTGGCGGATACCACCCAGATTCACCAAGTAATTACGAATCTTTGTACCAATGCCCACCACGCCTTAGGACTGGAGGGGGGAATCCTGACCGTGGGGATAAAACAAACCACCATCGCCCCTGAGGGCTGGCCTGGTCATCCGGAAATCCCACCCCAAAACTATGTACACCTCTGGGTGCAGGACAACGGATGCGGCATTTCACCAGAAATTTTAGACAGAATATTTGAGCCTTTTTTTACCACTAAGGGACCGGGCAAAGGCACGGGCTTAGGACTCTCCACGGTCCACGGCATCATTAGCCGCATGAAAGGACATCTGGTGGTATCTTCCGAATTGGGAAAAGGAACCAGGTTTGATATTTTCCTTCCCCCTGTCCTGGTACACAAAGAAGTGGAAGAAGTGGTTCACAATCCTAGGGAGCCACTTCAAACAGGAGCGGGTAACATTCTTTATGTGGATGACGAGGAAATGCTCGTACGGATTGGCCACACAGCCTTGGAAAAACAGGGGTTTGTGGTAAAATCCTTCATTGATCCCTCGAAAGCATGGGATGAATTTCAAAAAAATCCAGAATTGTATGACTTATTGATTGCGGATCAAACCATGCCTCATATGACAGGAATGGCCCTTTCGGAAAAAGTCCGGGATAAAAGACCGGATATGGCTGTTATTTTATGCAGTGGTTACTCGGAAGTTTTAAATGAAGACTACGCCCAGGAACATAATCTAGCCTATATTCGCAAACCCATGATCATCCGAGAACTCATTGAATTGGTGAATAAGCAACTAAACTCTCGGGAAAAATAAGGAATTCACCTAGATCTTCTCTATAAGAGACCCAAGGGTAGAACGGTAACGCCATTTTATCACCCCAAAATCCCTGGGTTTAGAATTTTCCAATCACAAAAAAAAGCTGAAAAACTATTGGGCATAACCTTCTTTTAGCTTTTCAAAGTTACTTTCGCGAATTTCTCCTAGAACCTGCCATATTTTTTTAGTCAAATAACGTACGGCCCAGGAGATTATAATAATTGCTGAAAAAAATGCTTAGAAAACCAAATTCTGCTCTCTTAAAAGGTCCCCTAAACTACATTTTTAGGGACATGCTTTTTATTACCGTTTCCTTGGCAATGACCACGATTCCTGATTCAGTTAAGGTAAATAACTTCCGGTCTTTCTCCTCATCGTAACCGATCTCGTACCCCGGGGGAATTTTTACGCCCTTTTCGATGATGGCCCGACGTATTTTTGCTCCGGCTCCCACGATGACATCGGGAAACAAAATAGATTCTTCCACAAGCGTGTTCTTTTCACAATGAACCCCTGGACTGAGCACCGACCGTACAACCCTCGCGGTATTGAGAACACACCCCGCCGAAACCACAGAATTAATCAAGGAACCCTGGGGATTCTCCGAGAAAGCCTCGCTTACAAATTTAGCGGGGGGCTGATTCCAATTAAGGGTACGGATGGGCCAATGGGGATTGTAAAGGTCGAAATCCGTCTCATCCGCACACAAGTCCAAATTAGCTTTATAGAGGGCATCTAAGGTGCCCACGTCCCGCCAATAACCTTGGGTTTTTGGAGATTCTCCCCGTATAATATTGGTATTAAAATCATAGACGTAAACTGGGTATTCAGGATACAAGACAGGAATAATATCTTTGCCGAAGTCAAAATTATCTTCCCTTTTTGAAGCAGCTATGAGCTCTCTCACCAAAAACTTGGAATTGAAAATATAGTTCCCCATGGAGGCCAAGCACCAGCCTGGACGATCGGGCATTTCCTTTGGACTCTGTGGTTTTTCTTCAAAGCCAATCATTCTTCCGTCCGCATCAACCTCGATGATTCCAAATTCCGATCCCTCTGCTACCGGGACGGGAATCGCCGCGATGGTAAGCAGGGAGGCTTTAGAATTATGGTAGTCAATCATCTGATTCAAATCCATTTTGTAAATATGATCACCTCCAAACACGGCCACAAGGTCTGGTTTTTCATCGGTGATAAGGTTTACATTCTGGAGAATGGCGTCCGCTGTACCCCTATACCATTCTTGCCCTGTGCGCATTTGTGCCGGAACCAAATCCACATACTGGTCTAAAGACCGATTCAAAGCCCAGGCAGAACTTACATGCTTATTCAACGAGTCGGATTTGAACTGGGTCAGTATTTTAATTTTATAGATTCCAGAATTAATAAAATTATTTAGTACAAAATCTATGATCCTGTAGGTTCCCCCATAATGAACTGCTGGCTTCGCCCTATCTTTTGTCAGAGGTTGAAGCCTGTTGCCTTGTCCCCCTGCCATGATCATGGCTAATACACGGGTACCTTGATAAAATGTGTTCAAGTTTGACCTTCCTTTTTCTTTTAATTATTGGCCTAAAAAAACTTCCTTAATTACACTCGCTTGAGTACCAGTAAGGTGACGTCGTCGGCAAAATGTCCAGCATGTTTTTTTATGTCACCGTCTTGTGCGTGATTTCGTAAATCCTTCATGAGGTTCTCCAGAAATTTTTCCGGATGCAATTTCCCCCACTCCATCATTCTAGCTTCCAATCGTTCCAACCCATACTGATCATCATGGGCATTTTTAGCTTCCAATAAACCATCCGTATACAAAAGAAGCATATCCTCCGAATCCAAAACAAATTCCCACAGTGAGGTGTCAGCTTTAATGTATTCAGAAATCCCAAGAAATCCGGTGCGGTTTGTCAGTTCATGTAGAGTTTGGACCGTCCCCGTAGAAGATCGATAAATCATGGCCGGTTCGTGGGTTCCTGAGGCAAGAAATCGACCATCTTGTTCTAGGAAATAGTTCTGAGTGAGAAATTTGTCACTGCCTATTCTATTGCGATTCAATGTACAAAGAGCACGATTTACGGATTCATAAACAATGTCCAGAGGTGGTCTTTCACCTCGAATTCGGTAGGATTCCACAGTCCCGTGAAAAGCTGCCAATGCGATCAGTGCCGTTATTCCCGCGGGAAGACCATGACCTGTTACGTCTCCCACACTGATAAAATTGCCCAATTCAGTAACATGGATATCGTAAAGATCTCCGCCCACCTCGGTAGCAGTTTCCATGATAGCAGCAACCTGATAACCTGAGATTTCCAAGGATTTAGGAAGGATGGCGGTCTGTAAATTCCTGGCAATATCCATCTCCCGAGAAAGCCGAAGTGCCGTCCTTTCCTGTTCCAGATGGGCGGCTTCTTGTGTTTCCAAGGTGTAAAGATACTCGATAGTTCCAGATAGTTCTCTTAGGAGTTTCACTAGGATTTTTTTATTTAAGGACTTTTCAATTCCGATCCCGATCCAAGCTTTTAAACCCTGGGAATGGACAATAGGTAGGAGACGAAAATCCTTTTGTGCAAGTTTGATAATTTTATCGTTCATCCCTGGGAGTTCACTTAAAAGCTTAACCTCTTCAAGAAGATCTGGGTTACCTTGAGCTTTTTTACTCAGGTGTATCAGGGTTTCTCCGTTCTGTTTTATCAAGGCAAAACTGCAGTTGATTCCACAAAAATTAGTTAGCTGTTTCAAAGCTCTTTCCATCACCTCCTTCACTGGTAGCCGACCCGCACGGCACTGATGGAATTTATTTTCTATGGACTGTCTTACTTGAAAAGTTGAATTATTTTGGTAGTTAAAAAGCTCCTCTATGGAGATAGAATCCACGGGTCCGGAGAATACCAATTCCCCATTTCTCAAGACTGCCACATCATCACAGAGGTCGATAGCCTGAGCAGGATTTCCGGGACAAATCAAGATACCCGTTCCCTCTTTTACTTTTTTTCGCAGGAGGACTTTCACCTTCTCATAGTCCTCTAATTCCAAGTCCACCGTCATATCCCCGATGATCGCAAGGTGCCCCTTCTGAACAGCCACTTTCATCCACATAAGAAGGAGTTTCTCCCGGGAATTAAGTCTGTAGGGGGGAGTCTCCATGGAAAGCTGAAAATTAAAATACTCCCGGGCTTCTTTGATACTCGGGGCAATTTGATCCCTAAAAAGAATTCCTTGGGACGCTGCCATGGAAGGTTGCCCGAGCATAAGATTATCGTAGGCTGTCATCCTGGGAAACAGTGTGTCAGTCCCCCAAAAATATCCCACAAGTTCTGGGGGAAAACCATTGCGGTAATGAATAGTATCCACGATCTGATTACCGAAGGTGATTTCACCCATGGTGGGTTTAACCAGGCCTGCTACAATTTTCCCCAGGTGGTCAAGCTCCACGGGATTTAAACTCAGAACTCCCAGAATTCTCCCTTCAGAAATGGTCAGTTCTACTTTCTGAAGAATGGTCTCAAGACCTTGAACCATACTTACATTTTTTAGATCCAAGTTTGCCATAATATTACCCTTTTCTTTTAATAAAAACCCCGGAAATAATGCTGCTCCCTTCCGGGGTTTAGGAGGAAGAACTAAGCTTTTTTTGATCGGCTAACCCGATCAAAGAGTACGGCCAGAAGTAGTACCAAGCCTTTTACCACCATCTGCCATTCTGCGGACCATCCCATCAGGGACATTCCGTTATTTAAAGATCCCATGACCAGAGCCCCGATAATGGCGCCTATGATGGTGCCCTCGCCCCCTAAAGTCGAAGTGCCTCCGATAATGGCCGCCGCAATCGCATCTAATTCAAAAAGATTCCCTGAAGAAGAGGCCGCGGAATCAAGTCGGGCGGAGAAAACAATTCCCGAAAGAGCCGAAAGCATTCCCATGATGACGAATATCATCATGGTTCGGCTTCGAATATTGATACCGGAAAGTCGGGCGGCTTCTTTATTCCCACCAATAGCGTAAACCTGCCTACCGAAAACTGTTTTATTGGTAATAAAGGTAAAGAGAAGTACCAATGCAATAGTAATCACAATGGAGAAAGGAATACCCCGATAAAAAATCATGGCAGCAGCGATGGCGAAAATAAGCACCGATATACCAAAGACTCTCGAAAGTTGTAAACCGGCACTGAGTACATCGAATCCATACTTTTTCTTTTTAGCTCTGTTCAGGTAATCAAATATGGTGAAAAGAATGATCCCGCCAAAAGTTGCTAAAAGACTGAAGTCGTGAAAGGGAATGTCTTTTCCCACAGTCCCTTGCATAAACAGTTGGGGAATATAATTTTGACCGAGGGCTTTGAAACTGTCTTCCAGAGGAGTGATCGTTTGACCACCGGTCATGGCTATCAATAATCCGCGAAATACCAGCATCCCAGCCAAGGTTACTATAAAAGCCGGAATTCCTTGAAACGCGATCCAATAGCCCTGCCAAACACCGATTAATAATCCCGCAATCATGGCCACAAGGATGGATTCCCAGGTCCCCATGCGAAAGATAATTTCTCCCGTTTCCCCGCTGCGGATACCGACGTTTAGCATGGCCGCGATTCCACCAGCGAAACCGGCAATCGATCCTACCGAGAGGTCTATATGACCTGCCACAATGACGAGAACCATCCCCACAGCCAAAATGGCAATAAAGGAGTTTTGAACAAAAAGATTGGACAGATTCCTTGCGGAAAGGAAGGTACCACCTGTAAGGGCCGTGAACATCAGCCAAATAGCCACCAAGGCTATAAACATGGAATACTGACGGGCATTTACTTTGAGTCCATCCACCCAGGGACTAGTTTTTCTTTTGGAAATCTCGTTCAGTTTTGTCTTTGATAATTCTGGCATCATCGCCCTCCTGTGGCGTAATACATAGCCTTTTCCTGAGTGGCTTCATCGCCCTTCAGCTCACCTGTCACACGCCCATCGTGCATGACGATGATCCGGTCGCACATCCCGAGAATCTCTGGAAGTTCAGAAGAGATCATAATAATGCAGACACCATTATCCACTAGCTCGTTCATGATGTTGTAGATCTCATATTTAGCACCCACATCTATCCCTCTGGTGGGTTCATCCAGGATTAAAACAATGGGGTCGGCCAAGAGCCATTTAGCGAGGGACACTTTTTGCTGATTTCCCCCTGACAAGTTCACAACCTTTTGATTAATTGACGGGGTTTTGATTCGAAGCTCTTTTACATATTTATTCGAAATTATTATTTCCTGAAACTGGTTAATTATTCCCGCGGTAGATAAGGCAATTCCTGGGGTTTGCAGAAGGCCTCCCCCAGAAACTTTATCTAAACTCGCCAGGGTAATATTCGCCAGAATATCCATACCCAACACTAGTCCGTTGCCTTTTCTATCCTCGGAAAGATAACACATGCCATGATTAATGGAATCTTTCGGATTTCTATTACTTATGGATATTCCATTCAATATTATTTTACCAGAAAGAACTGTACCGTAGGCGCCAAAAAGACTCATGGCCAGCTCAGTTCGACCTGCACCCATTAGCCCGGCAATTCCAAGTATTTCGCCCTTTCTGACTTGAAAATTAATATTATTAATTATGGTTTTTCCGGATATCATAGGATGTTCAACGGTCCAATCCCGCACATCGAGAACAACCTCTCCTGTATTGTGGGGCAACCGTGGATACCTCTGCGTTAATGTCCGGCCAACCATTAAATTGATCATTTTATCTTCGGTCATACCCCCGTCTTCGTGTACTCCCAAAGTTTGGATAGACTTCCCATCCCGGAGTACCGTGACAGAGTCCGCTATATGCATAACCTCTTCCAATTTGTGGGAAATATAAATACAGGTAACGCCTTTAGATTTTAACTCCCGAAGAATATTTAATAGATTTGTACTTTCCTCTTCATTGAGGGCTGCCGTGGGCTCATCCAAAATAAGAATTGATGCTTTTTTTACCAGAGCTTTGGCGATTTCAACCAACTGCTGTTGCCCAATTCCCAAGTTGAAAACTTTTGTTTCAGGTGTAATGGATTTTAGACCTACATCCGCCAAGTATTTTCGAGAATTGAAGGAAACTTGCTCCCAATTAATAATTCCATTTTTCTGGAGTTCATTTCCCAGATAAATGTTTTCCCCCACGGAGAGTTGGGCCACTAAAGCTAGTTCCTGGTAAATGACCACGATACCCGCGTGTTCACTATCTTTAATATGGGAAAAATGTTTTTCCTCGCCATCTACAAAGATGGCGCCCTCGAAAGTTCCGGAGGGATGAAGACCGCTTAAAATTTTCATCAAGGTCGATTTTCCCGCGCCGTTTTCTCCCACGAGTGCGTGGATTTCACCTCGCTTTACCCGAAAATTCACACCATCCAAAGCTCTCACTCCGGGAAAATCTTTACAAATGTCTTTCATTTCAAAAACATAATCGTTCACTGGCCTCTCCTTAGAGGAAAAAGGGCTGTCCGAGGACAGCCACAATAATCAATAAACTTCCGCTTTTTTCAAATAACCGCTGTCAATCAACAGGGCATCTAAATTATCTTTGGTGACCACATAGGGGGTTAATAGGTTGGCGGTTACATCTATTTTTCCGTTGTTGACCTGACCGTTTATGATCGGTGCTTTTCGGGATGCGAAAGCAATAGCTGCGTCGATGGCTGCTTTTCCCAGCTCCCTAGTATCTTTGAAAATGGTCATGGATTGTATTCCTTGCACAATTCGTTTTGCAGCAGCACCTTCAGCATCCTGTCCCGTAATCGCCACTTTTCCAGCCAGACCTTGAGCGGTCAGAGCCACAATGGCACCACCAGCAGTACCGTCATTGGGAGCTAAAATGGCATCGACCTTATTTTTTGAAGCTGTGAGGGCATTTTCCACAATGTTCAGAGCGTTAGTCGGAAGCCAATTTTCTACTCCCTGGTCCACAACTACATGGATATTCCCGGAGTCGATAAGGGGTTGAATGAATTTCATAGCGCCCTGTTTAAATAGTTTGGCATTGTTATCGGTGGGGGCTCCAGACATAATAATATAGTTGCCTTTTGGAACAGCTTTGGTGATGAATTCCCCCTGGAGCTCACCAACTTTTACATTGTCGAAGGATATATAAAGATCCACATCCGCATTTAAAATCAGCCGGTCGTAGGAAATAACCTTCACCCCTTCCTCATGGGCTTTCTCGACCAAGGGGGCTGCAGCGGATCCGTCATGGGGAGCCAGAATCAATACATCGATACCCTGGGTAAGAAGGTTTTCACACTGAGCTGTTTGCTGAGCCATGTCCGCATCGGCGACGGCTATTTTCAATTCCACCGCTAATCCTTTTGCATAGGCTTCCATAGTCAATTTATCACTCACCCACCGGGCTTCCCTTTGCGTAGGAAGTGAAAGACCGATCACCATTTTTTTTGGACCACCCTGGCAACCCAGGAAAGTGGAAGAGACAAGAACTAGAGCAAGAACGATTTTTGCAGCCTTAAAAAAATTTAACTTCATAGATACCTCCATTTGGTATGTGTCAATTTTTCCATACGGTTATAAACCCCATGGGTTTTACAACCCCAACTTTTCGGATTAACTTTTTCCAACCTCCTTCCCATGGTTTCAGCGATCTTAATTTATATTAAAGCCAGTGATACTTATCCGTCATGAAGAATCTTCCGGCGAACTTCTGGATTTTTCAAAAATAAAAACAATATTTTCTCAATTAGCACTTTTTCCACTTTATTAGCACAAATTACTCGATTTCCACGGGATACGAGTCTCCCCACATTTGGGTAGCTTTCTACTTTTGATTTTTTTTCAAAGAAAGCTATAATATTCTTATTAACCAAAGGTGCCCTAAAATAAGAGGTGTATTTTGAAATCCAAACTTCAGGTTCTCTTTCTTTTTTCCCTTCTGGGGATTCTTTTCAGTTGTCATAACGAAGTCGACCCCGTGAAGCCAGATCCCCAGGTTATTTCCGCCCATTCCCCTGGGTTGATTTCTCGGTCTGACACCCTGAAGGTGGAGTTCACCAGAGATTGGGGAATTCCCGGGCAAGAGGCCCCAGGGGATCTGATTTCCCTCTCTCCCTCGGTACAAGGACGCCAGCGTTGGGTGGATGCCCGTACCCTGGAGTTTCAACCCTCCCAGCCCCTGGGCCGAGGGATGCGATACCGGGCTACCCTGAATTTAAAAACCCTTATGCCGGAACAATCCACTCCGTATAATTTTGACGTCCAGGTAGTAAAAGGTCTTTTAACCCTCACCATGGGGGATTTAACCAGTAAAAATAACGGTTATATCCTCAGCGGAACCATTGGTACCGAAGATCTGGAAACTCCTGGGGCGGTGGAGAAAGTCCTGGTGGCGAGTCTGGAAGGGCGAAAGTTGGATATTTCCTGGGATCACCAGGCAAAAAACCATGACTTCACCATTTTGAATATCCCCCGGGGAACCACTGAGTCATTTTTAGAGATTCAGTGGAATGGGAATTCCCTGGAGCAATCTCAGAGCGGCAACCAACGGATTGAAATCCCAGGAAAGACAACGTTCACCCACCTCCATAGCGCTTTGGTCCAGGGCAATCAGGAATTCATCCAAGTGAACTTCAGCGATCCACTCCTTCAGACCCAGGATCTCCAGGGTCTTCTTCACATCCCAGGACGGAATGATTTGCGCTTCCTGAGTCAAGGGAACCAGGTTAAAGTCTATGCCTCCCGGCCATTTGTCCAGGGTGAGGTTTTGAATATCGAGCCGGGAGTAAGAAATCAAAAACAAAGTCCCCTGGCCACCAAGACTTTGGTTCCCTTAGAAGTGGAGACGCAGAAACCTCAACTCAAATTCTCTGGTTCCGGGGTGATTCTTCCCGATACCCAAGGCTTGGTCATTCCCATGGAAACTCTCAATCTCAAAGGAGTTAGGGTTCAGGCGTTTCAAATTTTCGGGGAGAACATGACCCAATTTCTTCAGGTCAATAACCTCGATGGATCTTCTGAACTCCAAAGGGTAGGCCAAGAAGTCTGGGATCAGGTGATCACTTTTGATACCCCTGAGGGTCAAATTAACCAATGGGTCCGTCGAGGTCTGGATTTAAGTCCCCTGCTGAAGGCCCATCCCGATGGAATGTTCCAGCTCAGAATCAGTTTTCGCCAACCTCAGATCATCTGGCCTGGATACACCCCCCCTGCGTCCGTGGATCTTAATCAGGATCCAGAATCCTACGAAGAATATGATTACTATTACGACTACTACGAGGACTACGAAGAAGACAATTCCCTCCGCCAGAGAAAACGTCAGGATCCCACTGAAAATCTGTATTACTCCAATTCCCAATTCAAGACTGTGGACCGGCGGATGGTTTTGGTATCCAACTTGGGACTCAGTCTAAAAAAAGACGCAGTGGGGACTTACTACTTCTTTGCTTCGGATCTGAAATCCACCGCTCCCTTGGCAGCCTTACCCTTTAAAGTTCTGGATTTCCAAAAAAGAGAAATTTATACCGGGACTACGGATGCACAAGGCATGGCTGTTTTCACTGCTTCCAAAGGAATACCAGCCTTTCTCATCGCTGATTTAAAGGGGCAGAAGGGTTACCTGCGGATCATGGATTCCGATGTTCTGGAAACCGGTTCTTTTAATATCTCCGGGGAGGGGGTCCAAAAAGGCCTCAAGGGCTTTCTTTACGGTGAGAGGGGCGTTTGGCGGCCCGGCGATCCCATTCATTTGACCTTCATTCTCCAAGACCCTCAAAAAACCCTCCCCGCCGGACATCCGGTGAGCTTGGAACTTCGGGATCCCCAGGGGCAGGTTAAGGACAGACAAACTCTGAATACCGGGGTCAATGGTTTTTATTACTTCAAAACGGGAACACTGCCCGAGGATGTCACTGGGGATTGGTATGCCACAGTAAAAGTGGGGGATGCCCAATTTGAGAAGTATCTTAAAATTGCGGCCATCATGCCCAACCGGCTTAAAATGGAATTCGTCCTACCCGAAGGTGAAACGGGTTTATCCGGTACCCTCATCCAGGGGGAATTGGTGTCCTCCTGGCTTCATGGAGCCCCGGCTTCAGAATTAAAAGCGGACATAAACGCCGGTTTTGCTGCGGTTCCCACGGTTTTTGCCAATTACCCCGATTATACCTTCGATGACCCCGCTAAAAAATTTTCCTATGACTTCAACACTATTTTTGAGGGAAACCTCGATCCTGAGGGAAAGGCTGCAGTGGAGTACGAAGTCTCGGGTCTGGAAAGTGCTCCGGGAAAACTCAAGGCCAAACTCAGTATGAGGGTTTTTGAACAGTCCGGTGTCTTTTCCTCCGAGGATGTGTCCTTCGATTACGACCCCCATGCCCGGTACGTGGGAATCCGTCTTCCCGAGCCCGACGAACGATGGGGAATGTATTACACCGGCGCAGACCATAAGGCTGATTTGATTCTCCTGGATCCCCAGGGTACTCCGGTGCCCTCGGGAACCCTGGAAGTGGAATTTTTCCAGGTGAATTGGTGGTGGTGGTGGGAATCCCGGAATAATTCCCTGGCTGATTTCGTGGAAAACCAGTCTTACACCCCCCTTAAAAAGGAAAAAGTAAGCATAAGAAACGGAAAAGGGTCCTTCGTCTTTCGTTTGGAGGGACAGACCTGGGGTCAATATATGATCCGGGTAAAGGATCTCCAGGGGTCCCATTCCACTGGAAAACTAGCCTATATGGGATGGTCAGGCTGGTCCTATAAGTCAGAAAAAGGGGGACCGGCGGTCCTAAGTCTGAGTCCTGAAAAGGAACAGGTCCAAGCGGGGGAACAGATTAAAATTTCCATCCCTGCAGCCCCCAAAGGCCGGGCTTTAGTGGTGGTGGAGTCCCATGGACAGGTAATCCAGAAGCAATGGATCGAAGCCACAGGAAAGGAAATCCTTTATTCCCTCACGGCCACCCAGGAAATGGCTCCCAATGTTTACATCCACGTCTCCTTTATGCAGCCCCACCTTCAAACAGCCAACGATCTACCCATAAGACTCTACGGGATCACCGGGGTGGAGGTGTATGCTCCTGACAGCCGCCTGGAACCTATCATCGAAACACCCGAATCCCTTCAACCCTTAACCACCGCAACAGTGGCCATAAAGGAAGCCAGAGGCCGGCCTATGACCTTCACCCTAGCTGTGGTGGATGAGGGGCTGCTCAGAATCACCGGGTTCAAAGTACCTAATCCCTGGATCAAATTTTTTGCCCGGGAAGCCTCCCAGCTCAGTGCCTGGGACTTATATTCTTACGTGGCAGGAGCCTATGCAGGAAGGCTGGATTCCCTACTGGCAGTGGGAGGAAGTGATGAAGGAAATGGGGAAGGTGGTAGAAAAGCCAACCGATTCCCTCCGGTGGTCAAATTCTTCGGCCCCTTTGAATTGGGAGCGGGAAAAACCTTCACCCAGAGTTTTGAATTGCCTAATTACCAAGGATCCTTGAGATTTATGGTGGTGGCGGGGAAGGACAAAGCCTACGGCAGTGTGGAAAAAGAAGTTCCGGTCCGGTCGGAAGTCATGGTCTTTGGAACCCTCCCCCGGGTTCTCTCCATCGGGGAAGAAGTGGATTTTCCCATTTCCGTATTCAATTTCACCCCTGGGAATCTTCCCGCTGTAGTCACGGTGGAAACCACCGGTCCCATCACCTTGATGGGAAGTAAAGCCCAGACCCTGAACTTTACATCCCCCGGAGAACAATTGGCCCGCTTCCGCCTCCAAATCCTGGACACCCCCGGAATAGCTAAAGTTAAATTCACCGCTGTAGCGGGAAAGGCCACATCTTACCAAGAGATTGAGTTGGACGTGAGGATCCCCGGAGCCCCTGTGACCAAGTACCTGAGTCAGATGGTAGAACCGGGAAAAACCTGGGAAGGCAAACTCCCCCTCCCCGGCGTTTCTGGAACAAACAAAGTTCAGGTGGAATTAACCCAGATGGTTCCTTTGGAACTCACTCGAAATCTAAATTACCTTATCCAGTACCCTTACGGCTGTATCGAACAGACGGTTTCCTCCGTATTTCCCCAGCTCTACTTGGATAAACTCCTGGAGATGACCCCAGCGCAGGCGGGGGTGGTTACGGGGAATCTGAACGCCGGACTTAAGAAGTTAAAAACCTTCCAGACCTTTTCCGGCGGCCTTTCCTACTGGCCTGGGGAAACCATGGAGAACGAGTGGGGAACCAATTATGCCGCTCATTTTATCCTGGAAGCTCAGAAGAAGGGGCTCAATGTGGATCAGGACTTCCTCACCAGACTTTTGGACTACCAGCGAACCAGGGCAAATGCCTGGACTGATCAGGATAAGGGCACCAATTCCCTGGTTCAAGCCTACAGGCTCTTTACCCTTGCCTTGGCTGGATCTCCTGATCTGGGGGCCATGAACAGGCTTTTGGAAACCACCCCCCTGGCATCCCAGGCTCGGTGGCGCCTGGCACTGGCTTATTCCCTGGCGGGTCGAAGTGATCAAGCGGTAAAAATGACCACAGGACTTTCCACCGAGGTTCCACCCTTCACCGACATGGATACCACCTACGGCTCGGGTTACCGGGACGAAGCCATGATCCTGGAAACCCTGATTCAACTCCAAAATCTCGGTCCCGCCCGCACCGTGGCCAACAGGGTGGCCAAGGCCATGAATTCCTGGTCCTATTATTCCACCCAGTCCTTGTCCTATGGATTATTGGCTCTGGCGAAATACAACCTCTTAGCGGGTAATATAACCGACCCCTTGGAGGCCTTAGTCACCTGGAAAGACCAACCGGGTAAAAAATTCCAAGGTAAAAAGCCCCTCTATCAAGAACAGCTCCCGGCTACCGGTACCGGAGACCAAAGTTTCAAAGTCGTGAACCAGGGGAAATCACCCCTCTACGTTCAGTTTATGGCCCAGGGGATAGCCCCCCCGGGAACGGAGGATTCCTACCAAAACGGGGTACGTTTAGGCCTTAGCTATTACGATCCGGAAACCTATTATCAAGGGTTTAAATCAGCCCTGAGTCCGGAGGACTTGAAACCTGGACGGGACATCCTCGTGGCTGTAACCGTCACTAATGCCACCAATGATCGACTGGCTAACCTGGCTCTCAACCACCTGGTTCCTGGTTCCTGGGAAATATTAAAGGATAGAGAAACGCCACAGGTCATCACCAGAAGATCTTCCCGGTGGAACGGGGGCTATTGGGAACAGGAGAGGCCCCTGTTTGACTACCAGGATATTCGGGATGACCGGATCACCACTTTCTTCTCCTTGCAAAGAAGGGAAACTAAGACCTTCCTGGTTCAATGTACCTTAACCTATGGCGGACTGTTTTACCTTCCTCCCGTAAGTTTGGAAGCCATGTACGATCCCGCCATAAAAGCCCGTATAGCCGGCCGGTGGCTCGGGGATAAGTCCACGGTGAAGACCATAGACACAGGACGCCGACCTGGAGGACGTATCCTGCAATGAGCCGAAAACCGGGCTGGATTATCCTGGCCTTGGTTGTTCTCGGATTTCTCTGGTTCAGCCTCCCTTTCCCCCTTTTTAACGCCCCCCTTTCGCGCATCCTTCTGGATGAAAGGGGGGATTTACTCTCGGGAATCACCGCCACCGACGGCCAATGGCGGTTCCCAAACCAGGGGCAGATCCCGGATAAATTCCTCATGGCCCTAAGTAGTTTTGAAGACAAACATTTTTCATCCCACTTTGGTCTTGATCCCCTGGCTCTGATTAGGGCTGTGGGAGCTAACCTTCTTCAAGGTGAAACAGTCAGTGGAGCCTCCACCCTATCCATGCAGGTAATCCGTTTGGCCTTGAAAAATCCCCAAAGAGGATTGGGAACAAAACTCTGGGAAACCCTGCTGGCCCTTCGATTGGAGCTATCCTTTTCTAAAAATGAAATCCTAAGCATGTTTGCGGAAAATGCACCCTTTGGGGGGAATGTGGTGGGCCTCACTGCCGCCAGCTGGCGATATTTTTACCGCCCTCCCGGCCAACTATCCTGGGGTGAAGCGGCCTTATTGGCCATACTTCCCAACGCCCCCGGACTTCTCCACCCCGGACGGAATACCGGGGATTTGAAGATAAAAAGAGACAGGCTTTTACAAAAACTCCAGGATCAAGGAACCATTACCGGGGAACAAAGAATTCTAGCCCAGGAAGAACCCCTTCCGCAGAAACCCTACCCTCTTCCCCTCCAGGCTCCTCACCTGCTCTTTTCCTCCCTGGGGGATAATAGGCAGGGGAACACCACCCTCTCCTCGGAACTACAGACTTCGGTTCAGACCCTGACCGATCGTCATGTGAAAAAACTAGAGGGCAACCGGATATTCAATGCGGCGGTTTTGGTCATGGAAACTTCCACAGGTGCGGTCAAAGCCTACGTGGGAAACAGAAGTCCGGATCCCCGTCCCGGTGTTTCATCCTCGGTGGACCTGATTGGGGCCCGCCGGAGCACAGGGAGCCTTTTTAAACCCCTCCTCTATGCCCAGATGCTCCAATCCGGTGAGCTTCTTCCCACCCAATTGGTCCTGGATGTTCCCACCAGACTTGGGGATTTTAAGCCGGAGAATCACAAAAAAGGCTACGATGGGATGGTGAGAGCCTCCCAAGCCTTAGCCCGGAGTTTAAACATCCCGGCGGTCAGGGAACTCAGGGATTTCGGGGTAGACCGGTTCTATAATTCCCTTCTTCAAATGGGAATAACCTTGACCCAGGGTGCTTCCCACTACGGCCTAAGTCTTATTATTGGGGGCGCCGAGAGCACCCTTTGGGAATTGACCTCCCTGTTTGCGGGTCTGGGCAGAACATCCCTGGGGGGAGAATTTTCCGATCTAGGGGCCTTTTTTCCCGGGACGATTCTCCCGGATGAAAAAAAAGACCCATTTCCCCAAAAAATAGATCGAAGTGCTGCCTGGTTAACCCTGGAGGCCTTAAGCACCCTCAAACGCCCCGGGGAAGAGGGACCTTGGGAAAATTACACCTCCAGTCGGAAAATAGCTTGGAAAACGGGAACTTCCCAGGGTTATAGGGACGCCTGGGCCATTGGGGTGACCCCAGAATATACGGTGGGAGTCTGGGTGGGAAATGCCACGGGGGAAGGACGACCGGAACTCTTGGGAGCCTTAGCAGCGGCTCCCCTACTTTTCCAAGTCTTTGGAATCCTACCGGGGAACTCCTGGTTTCCAAAACCCTGGGGTGATTTGCGATCCCAGGACATCTGTCTGGACAGTGGATATCCGGCGGGTCCGGAATGTGGAAATAGGGGAACCCAAGAAGTCCCCCGGGTTTCCACTGTGGTAAAAACCTGTCCTTTTTGCAGAACGATTCACCTGGATAAGTCAGAAAAATACCAGGCGAACGGAGATTCCCTGCCTCTGGACCAATTGGTTTCCCGTTCCTGGTTCATCCTGCAGCCGGTGGCGGAGTATTATTATAGAAAAGGCCATCCGGAATACCGTCCCCTCCCCCCCTCACTTCCAGGGAAGAAATCCCAGGATCCAGCCCCCTTCAGTTTGATCTTTCCTGAAGAAGGGTCCCAAATTTATATTCCTGTGGAAATGGATGGAAGTTCGGGTCAAGTGGTTTTTTCCGCTGCCCACCGGGACCCTTCAGCCCCGGTTTACTGGCATCTGGACGGACATTATAGGGGAATAACCAGGGAAACCCATCAATTGGCCCTCCGGCCGGGTAAGGGTCCCCATAGTTTGACCATCACCGACAACTCAGGAAAGACAATAAAAAGGAATTTCCTGGTGCTTTCAGATTAGTCTTCGGTTATATCGAGGGAACAGTCTTCCATTGTAATACGGTGGCACTATAGGGGTTCGTATCACCGGTTGCTTTGATAGACCTATCACTGATGGGACCTCCCGTTCCGTTTAATTCTTCATAGCTCCAGGCAGGGCCACTGCAAAATTTAAACGTGATATTGGTTCCCCGGGAAACACCTGTCAATTTCAGCCGGTAAATTTTATTCGTAGCGGTGGTCTCAGACAGTGAAATTACAAAACCACTGGGGGGATTCCAACCACAGAAATTTCCCACCATGTAGATCGTTGCTGGTGAGTTCATGGGTGCGGTGATGGTCAAATCTACGGTCACCGACATATCGATGGTCTGAACGATGGGGATGCTTAGGTTAGATGTAAGCCCCTGATAGGTTACCACCAGGTCCAAAGTAGTAGGACCGGGGATATTAGCTTTGTTGAGGGTTAGTACCCCGTCTTTCAGAGTGAAATAGTCATCATAATTACTAGTCACAGTGTAAAGACTGGGAGGAAGGTCTGCAACCATCCCATTGGAATAGGTAACCTTCGTGAAAAGAATGGACTGGGGAATGTTTCCGTCGATATCCAATCCAGAAGAGGAGGATCGGCTTACTATGGAAACAGGCGAATAACTCTGTGGTTTCTGAAAGAAAAATTGAAGGGGTTTTGCAACCCGAGCAGACCAAGCAGCTTCGTTGTGAATTGCGCCCTGAGCCACTTCAAACATTAGGTCATTGGTGTATGTCCACCCATTTCTAAGAAAGCTATTAGTGAGGTCAAAAGCCATTTCACCAAAAAGATCCACACCATCCCCATTTTCATCCACATCTTCCGCATCCCCAGCGTCAATCCAAAGTTTTACTGTTTTTTTTACTATGGTCGAGGTTTTCCAGTAATTGAGAAATGCATAATTATTCCACCACAGGGCGGAGGACATGTATGCGGCCATTCCAAAAACATCCGAATGAATCCAGGCAAAGTAAAGGGAGGCATTTCCTCCGAAGGAAGATCCCATAATGACGGTATTTTCCGGTCCCGTTTTTGTCCGGTATTGATTGTTGATAAGCGGCATGACTTCTGTAATCACAAACTGGGCATAAGCTTCCACTACACCTTGGGTATTTCCATGGGCACCTATATTGTACTCAGCAGCCCTACTGGCATCCAA
>CAZUXL010000044.1:11792-25573 GCA_964624355.1 uncultured Spirochaetales bacterium | reverse complement strand
GCTTTGCGTGAAATTTTCTTTACTTGGAGTTCTTTCTATTCGAAAAACCGATACCCCACTCCGGTCTCGGTGAAAATAAACCGGGGAGCCGTGGGGTCCTTTTCCAACTTTTTCCGTAAGGATGCCATGTAGATTCTCACATAGTGACTTTGTTCGTTGGAGAGATTTCCCCAGACCTTTTCCAGTAGGAAGCTATGGGTGAGGATTTTACCCGGGTGCTGGGTCAGGATCAAAAGGAGTTTATATTCCAGGGGAGTGAGATGCACTTCCTCCTGATCTAAAAATACCCGTCGTGCGGAAATATCCAACCTCAAATTACCAAAGGCCACTTGGGGAAGGACTTGTTCTGAGTCCAGGCGGTGACGAAGGGAGACTTTGATTCTGGCTAATAGTTCACCAATACCGAAGGGTTTTGTAATGTAGTCATCCGCTCCCAATTCCAAAGCTTGAATTTTTTCCTTTTCTTGATCCCGGGCTGAGAGGACTAAAATGGGAACATCGGTCTTCACCCGAACCTCCTGGATAACCTGGGAACCTTCCATATCCGGGAGGCCCAAATCCAGCAGGACCACATCGGGTTGAAGGCTGAAAATCAGAGCAATTCCTGTATCCCCGGAGCCCGCTTGCTCGAAGCGATAACCTTGGGCTTCCAATCCGGTTTTGAGAAAGCGCCTTATGGCCGGGTCGTCTTCAATCACCAGGATGAGGGGATTCCTGTTCATAATGATTCCTTGGGAGGCCCAGGGGGAGGGTCCTGAGGTTGGGGGATACTGATCCAGAAAATAGATCCCCCCTCTGGTCTATCGCTCACCCCGCAGGTCCCGCCATGGATTTTTGTTATGGTCTGAACCAAGGCCAGTCCCAACCCGCTACCCCGGTGAGTCTGGGAGTGGGATGTGGATCCTCGGGTAAACTTTTCGAATATTTTACTTTTTTCCTCCGGGAGAATTCCCTGACCCCGGTCTTTTACCAAGAACCGCAAGTTATGACTTTTTGTTTCAAAACTGATCTCCAACCCTTGTTTCTCGTCCCCGTAAAGGGCTCCATTTTCTAAAAGGTTGAAGAGGGCTTGATCTAGGAGAACCGGATCCACCCGGCAGAGGTCTGGTCCTTTAATAGAGTCCCATTTCAAAGGAATCCCCGGATAAATTTCCCGAAACCGTGAAAGACATGAGAGGAGTATTTCCTCCATGGGAATCCACTGGAAATTTCCCTTAAGCACAGTGTTGGTGAACTTGGAAAGACTCAGGAGGTTTTCCACCTGCCGTCCCATCCATTGGGATTCTCGGAATATGGTTTCCAGCATCTGGGTTTCATCGGTGGACAGACGGGATTCAGCCGTCTTTATCAAGGTAGATGCGGTGCCGGAAATGACGGCCAAGGGTGTACGAAGGTCGTGGGAAAGCCCTTGGAGGAGGGTGTTTCTGGTTCTTTCCGTCTCCATTTCCAAAGAGTTTTTTTTACTCTCCTGGATCAATTCAACCCTCTCGAGAGTTAATGCGACTGAGGCTGCCAAGGCTTCCGCCAGGACCATTTTTTCCTCTGGGAAAGATGGTAGTTGGGGGTCGCGGGGTATGATTAAAACCCCTAAATGGGATTGGGATCCGGACAAGGGCCAAACAAGCCAGGGGGCTTCGTTTAAAGTTGAGGTGCTCCACCCTGCTTTTTTATTATTTTGCAGAACCCAGGAAAAAAGGGCATGGTCCTTGGAGCCAAAGGGGGTAACACTCATGAACTGGGATTCCTTCCAGGTTTGTCCTGTGGAAGGGATGAGTACCCGAACCTGGGTTTCCAGGATCCCGGAAATCATGGTTTCGGCGGAGCGGATGACATCCTCCTGGGTGATTCCCTGGGATAGTTCCCGGCCTAATCGGTAAAGTGCTTCCATCCTCTGTTCCCGGGATCGGGCTTCTTTTGTTTGGGATTGAAGTCTGTCTGTGAGTGTTCCAATAACGACCCCCACCATCAGGAGGAATAGAAATACCATATAATACTGGGCATTCTCCACAGAAAGAGAATAGAGGGGTTGGGTAAAAAAGAAATTGTAAGCCAGTACGGCCATCACTGAAGTTAGGATACTGGGAATCAATCCAAAGAGGGTAGCCGTCAGCACCACACTTAGCAGCAGGGTCAGCACGATGTTAGTCTCGCTCATACCTAGACTCTGGAAAACCGTTCCCAGGGCTGTGAAACCACTGGTGATAAGCAGGGACCAGATCAAGGAGCGCCAAGTCAGTGGTGGGGGGGGCTGGCGGGTTACCGGGGGAAGAACCGGGGTATTACCCGAGATTATGTACACATCAATATCGCCGCTGATCCTCAGGATTTCATCACCGATGGGGTGTTTCAACCAGCGCTTCCATCCCGTATCCCTATTTTTGCCTAGGATGAGTTTGGTAACGTTTCTCTGTCTTGCATAGCTCACCAGATCCTGGGCGACGTCTTCCCCTTGGAGAATCACCGTCTCGGCACCCAAGGCTTCAGCGGTGATGAAGTTTTTCTGGAGTTGTTCTTTGGCGCGGGAACTGAGAACACGGTTAGCAGGAGTTTCAATGTACACAGCCAAAAGATCCGCATCCAGTTTTCCCGCCATCCGGGCAGCGGCTCTGAGAAGGTTCTCGGAAGTAGGGCTGGGGCTGACGGAGATCATCAGTCGTTCTCGAAGGGGCCATATGGTCTGGGTTTTGCTTCTCTCTCGGGCTCCATCCACGTCCCTTCCAACCCGGTCAGCGGTTCGGCGCAGGGCCATTTCCCTGAGGGCTAAAAGATTATCTTTCTTAAAAAAGTTGTTCAGGGCTCTTTCGACTTGGGATTTTGGGTAGATTTTACCTTGACGCATCCTTTCCAGGAGTTCTTCTGGGGGAATATCCACCACTTCCACTTCTTCCGCCTGGTCAAAGATGAGATCCGGTATGGTCTCCTGAACCAATACCCCGGAAAACTTGGCGACCACATCGTTCATGGAATCCAGGTGTTGGATATTCAAGGTGGTGTACACGGAAATCCCCTGGTCAAGAATTTCCTGGATGTCCTGCCACCGCTTTTCATGGCGCATTCCGGGTGCGTTGGTATGGGCCAATTCGTCCACCAGGAGGATTTCCGGACGTCTTTTCAGGCAGGCGTCCAGATCCAGGTCCTTCAGGAAGATATTTTTAAATGAAATCTCCCGGGGAGGGATTACTTCCAGCTGCCCCAGTTGGGCGGAGGTTTCGGTCCTATCGTGGGGTTCCACATACCCGGCTACCACATCGGCACCGGCTTTTTTCACCACCTGGGCAGCTTGGAGCATGGAGAAGGTCTTCCCCACCCCGGCGGCATAACCTAAAAAAATCTTCAGTCTTCCCTTTTTTGAGGGGGACTGAGTTTTTAATTCCTCTAATAAAATGTCTGGATCGGGGCGCTGCTGGTACATAGGATTACTCTAAGGTTTCCCGTAAAGATTATCCAGGGCCCGGTTGAGCTCTAGAATGTTCACATAGGAGGCGGGATCCCAGGGGAATAGGGGCCTTTTAGCCTGAGCAAGGACCAGTGTTTCAAGGGGTCCTAGATCGGATATCTTCCGGGCAGCTCCTAGAAATGATACTTGAAAGAGGGCCGCTTCCAAGGGTATGTCCGGGTCCAGTCCGCTGGCGGAGGTGGTGACTAATTCCTGGGGAATTAGTTCCCCGGTCATACCGGGTTTGCCAGCCCAAGCGGCGGTGCGGTCTGTGACCTGGGTTTTAAAGGTCTGTCCCCAGGGGCTCAGGTTAGAAGCCCCGGAGGTGGCCGGAGGACGGCCTTGGAAATACTTGTCTGTGGAAGAAAAATCTTGGCCGATCAAAGAGCTGCCCATAACTTTCCCATTTTCCCTCACCAGGGAGCCATTGGCTTGGACGGGGAAGAGAACCTGGCCTAAACCTGTCATGGCCAGGGGATAAATCACCCCTAGAACCAGGGTAAAACTTAGTAATAACCGTAAAGAAATCCATAGTGTTTTCATTTAAATAATCCTCCCTGAGAGAATGATGTCTATGAGTTTGATACCGATGAAGGGTAATATCAGCCCTCCAAGACCGTAGACCAAGAGGTTTTTCCGAAGCAGGGCGATGGCTGGTTTAGGCTTGTAAGCCACGCCTTTCAGGGCTAGGGGAATGAGAAAAGGAATGATCAAAGCATTGAAGATCACCGCTGAAAGGATGGCGGTGGAGGTCGATAGATGGAGAATGTTCAGGGCCGCTAGTTCTGGATATATTCCCAGAAAGATCACGGGAATAATGGCAAAGTATTTCGCCAGATCGTTGGCGACGCTGAAGGTGGTGAGGGATCCCCGGGTGATGAGCATTTGCTTTCCCACCAGGACAATGTCCGCAAGCTTCGTGGGGTTGGAATCCAAGTCCACCATATTCCCCGCTTCCTTGGCTGCCTGGGTTCCCGAGTTCATAGCCACGGCCACATCCGCCTGGGCCAGGGCTGGGGCGTCGTTGGTCCCATCACCGGTCATGGCCACCAGGTGACCTTCCGCCTGGTATTTTCGGATTAAAGCTAGTTTGGCTTCTGGTGTGGCCTCCGCCAGGAAGTCGTCCACGCCGGATTCGGCGGCGATACTCGCGGCGGTCAGGGGATTATCCCCGGTGATCATCACAGTTTTAATACCCATGGTTCTTAAGGAAGCAAAGCGTTCCCGGATTCCGTCTTTAACGATGTCTTTCAAGACCACCACTCCCAAAATCTGGTCATTTTCGCTCACCACCAGGGGAGTAGCTCCTTGCCGGGCGACAGATTCCGCCGTCTCCTGGACTTCCCGGGGGAAGGTCTGTCCCTGGGTTTCCACCCATCCCTGAATTGAACCTAGGGAGCCTTTCCTATAGGATATGTGGTTCCAGTCCAGGCCGCTCATCCGGGTTTGGGCGGAGAAAGGGACAAATTTATGGACCTGCCCCTCCAGGTTGGGGGCTTGTAAAGTGTACCGTCGTTTGGCTAAGAGGACAATGCTCCTTCCTTCCGGGGTTTCATCTGCCCAGGAAGAAAAATACGCAGCTTTGGCCAAATCCATCACATCCACCCCGGGAGCAGGGAGGAAATCCGATGCCATCCGGTTTCCCAGGGTAATGGTTCCGGTTTTATCCAAGAGAAGGATGTCCACATCGCCGGAGGCTTCCACCGCCCGCCCGGAAGTTGCCAAAACGTTGAACTTCGACAGGCGATCCATTCCGGCTATACCGATGGTCGAAAGCAGGGCGCCAATTGTGGTGGGGGCCAGACAGACAAACAGGGCTATCAGGGCGGTAAGACTCACAGGGGTGCCGGAACCTGAGAGGCTCACGGAGAAATTGCTGAAGGGGAGAAGGGTGGCGGTGACCACTAAAAATATCAAAGTCAGCGCCGCCAGTAAAATGGCCAAGGCGATTTCATTGGGGGTCTTTTGGCGGCTGGCCCCTTCCACCAAGGCAATCATTCTATCTAAAAATCCAGCGCCGGGATCCTGGGATATTTTTAAGACCAGGCGGTCGGAGAGAATCCTTGTACCCCCGGTGACCGAGGACCTGTCTCCCCCGGATTCCCGGATGACTGGGGCGCTTTCTCCGGTAATGGCGCTTTCATCCACGGACGCTTCCCCCAATAGGATTTCACTATCCGCAGGGATGAGGTCCCCAGCGGTGACCAGAACCAAGTCACCCCGTTGTAAGGCGGTGGAGTTGACTTGGATTCTGGGGCTGTCCCAATCCGCAGTTTCTAATTTCCAGGCCATGACTGAGGAACGGGTTTTTCTCAGAGATTCTGCCTGGGCTTTTCCCCGTCCTTCCGCCAGGGCTTCTGAAAAATTGGAAAAGCCCACGGTGAACCACAGCCAGATACTCACGGAGAAAATAAACCCCGAGGGGGCATCCGAGACTCCAAAGAGTGACCCAATCCACAAGAGAGCGGTTAGAATTGCCCCGACGAATACGGCAAACATCACTGGGTTTTTAATTTGCAATCGGGGATCCAGCTTGGTGAATGCGCCTGCTAGGGAACCAAAAACCAAATCCCGGGAAATAAATGTCCTTTTTTGTGGTGACATTTGATTCTCCTTACTTCATTCCCTGGAAAAAGTCCGCCAGGGGTCCGAGGGCGAGGGCAGGAATATAATTCAGCGCCGCCACGATGATGATGAATCCCACTAAAAGCAGATTAAAAGTCATGCCGTGGGTCGGGAGTGTGCCGGGACCCTGGGCCATGGTTTTCTTTTGAACCAGACTGTCTGCAAGGAAAATGATAGGGACTATGACTCCGAAACGGCCGAAGAACATGGTCAAAGCCAGTGCCACATTTAAGAAGTTCGTATTTCCGCTAAAGCCACCGAAGGCGCTGCCGTTGTTATTTCCCGTGGAAGTAAAGGCGTACAACATTTCTGAGAAACCGTGGGGTCCGGGGTTGGTCAGGGACTTGGCCGTGTCAGGCCACAGGGCGGCGGCTCCGGCACCCAGGAGAACCACCAAGGGGGTAATCATAGTCGCAATCACCACCATCTTCATGTCAAAGGGTTCGACTTTCTTCCCAAGATATTCCGGTGTCCGTCCGACCATGAGGCCCCCGACGAAGACTGTAAGAAAGATCATGGCCAGCATTCCATAGAGCCCCGAACCCACACCGCCGAAGACCACTTCGCCGAATTGCATGAGTACCATGGGGACCATTCCGCCCAGGGGGGTATAGCTGTCATGCATGGAGTTCACCGCTCCGCAGGAGGTGGAGGTGGTAGCAGTGGCGAAGAGGACAGAGGGTCCGATACCGAAGCGGGTCTCTTTCCCTTCCATATTTCCCTGGGACCAATCCACACCGGAAACCAGGGGCTGGGCGGGAATCTGAACTTCGGCACTGTAGGCCAACACCGTCATGGTTGCATACAATCCCACCATGACGCCGTAGATGGCCCAACTCTGGCGTTTATCCCCGACCATGCGCCCATAGGCGAAAACAAGACCAGCTGCAATCAGGGTAAGAGCGATGATTTGGGTAAAATTGCTAAAGGGATTGGGATTTTCCAGGGGAAAGGCGGAGTTTGCGTTGAAAAATCCCCCACCGTTGGTACCCAGCAGTTTTATGGCAATTTGACTGGCTGCGGGACCCCCTGGGATAAGCTGGGAACCGCCAGCTAGAGTTTGAACTTCCACGTAGCCGTTGAAGTTTTGAATCACCCCTTGGGAGATGAGGAATAGACCATAAACCATGGAAAGGGGAAGGAGAATATAGAGGGTCGTCCGGACCATATCCACCCAGAAGTTTCCCAAGGTTTTACCCTGTTTCCGAGCGATTCCCCGAATAAGGGCCAGGAGCACCATAATACCCGCAGCGGCGGAGAGGAAGTTCTGAACCGCCAAGGCTACCATCTGGCTTACGTAGCTCAGGGTGTACTCTCCGCCGTAGTTCTGCCAGTTGGTGTTGGTCACAAAACTGACGGCGGTGTTCAGGGCTAAGTCCCAAGGAACCCCAGGGAAGTTTTGAGGATTTCCCGGTAGGAAATTTTGAAAGAAAAGGATGAAGAATACCAAGACAATCTTTACCACGGAAAAGATGAGCAGGGCGGATACCCAGCCCTTGCCGTTCATCTCTTGGGTTTCATCGATACCGCTGGTACGGTAGAAAAGGCGTTCCAAGGGCTTCAAAAAATTCATGAATCCCAGGGACCTTCCCTCAAAGACCCTGGCCATGTAAATCCCCAAGGGATAGGCAAGAAGAGTAAGCACTCCTAAATACGTCAGGAGTAGTCCTAGGGAGTTCATAGGGATTCCGCCTGGGCGATGGAAATGACTAAAAATATTCCCAGACCCAATGTGGCAATCGCCGTTAAAACATAAAATAAGTCCATGGGGTCCTCCTGATTAAACATTAATTCATGTGGTGTAAAAATGGGGTAAAGATGGGGTTCAGAGGTATAAAAAAGATGTAAAGATAGGGCTGGTAATTTGTAAGTACATTACTTCTGATAAAAAACCGTGTGATCACACCACTGCATTTTATTTTGTTCAATGAGTTCAATGCGGTTTATATAAACTTGGGTTACGGTGTCGCTGGCATCACCGGCCAATATTTTTTTAAATAGTTTTTTTGCAGCAGCAATATTGTTTTGAAAATAGGCTCCGATGGCCTTCTCAAAAACTATCAAACTTTTAACCCGGGGCTTGATGGAGGGATCTTCTGTATCCCAAAGTAGCTCGTAAAGATCTTCCGAGGCATTTCTGCCAGCCACAACCACCCGGTCAACAAATCGAATATTGCAACCTTCGGGAAGAGTTACCAGTTTGATCATGGAACCTGAAATGAGCACATCACAACCGTAATACCGGGTTAAAGATTCGATACGACTGGCCAAATTTACAGAGTCAGCTACCACCGTGCCTTCCATTCTGGCTTCATCACCAATAGTGCCTAAGATTAATTCTCCAAAATGTAAGCCCGTTCCGCAGGCTATTTCTATACCACCGATTTGGGCTTGTCCTTCATTGAACTTTTTTAAAGCACGGCGTAAGGCTATGGCTGCGACTAAAGCATCATTGGGGGATTCGGGAAATAAAGCCATGATGGCGTCCCCGATATATTTATCCACAAAACCTTTGTGTTGTTGAATAATGGGGACCATATATGACAAATAAGAGTTGAGAAGTTTAAACACATCCTTGGGCTCCATTTTTTCGCTGATGGATGAAAACTGGCAAATATCTGTAAATAATAGGGCTAACTTCCGGTGCATGGAATCTCCCAGTCGCACTTCGCTAATGTTCGTCCGGCCAATGATCTTTAAAAATTCCACCGGGACAAAGCGGTAGAAAGAAGCTTTTAAGACTTCGGTTTGATTGAGGTTGGACACAAATTGCTGGATAAATTGGATGGCAAATAAAAAAAAGATTGGAGGCATGCCGTAGACGAAATAGACACTTCCATCGGTGCCAATGCCAAAAATAAAAGATAAGATATCCCTCACAGAAAAAAGGGTTAGGGGAACCACACTAAATAGCATTTTGATGCTGTGAGGTTTTCTTTTTTTGACGGCCCTATACACATCAATATAAATGACCGTAAAAAATATGGGTTGCAGAATCATGAAAATCGAACGAACATCCAATAACCATGACCGCTCCATGGAAAAAAGTAAAAGGGCAGAACCAACGAATGGGCCTGTTAAAGAAAGGACTTTACGCATTCGGTTAGGGGATTCATTTAAATACGTGAATACAAAAAGGGATAGTAGTGGTGAAAGAAAAAACAAAGCGCTTTGACATAAAGCGTATATGTGGTTACTGGGAATGGGTAAGAACGGGTAACGTATATCATAAAACCAAGTGAATAAAATGAACGCCATGCTAATACAGGTTAACGAAAAATACAGGTAGGCGGACTCTTTTCTTCTCATAAAAAAGTAAATTAAAAAATATGCGGCTACGGAAATTAATAGTATGAAAAAGTACTCAAAAATATTAATTTGGAGGAGATCCCTGATCATTTTCTGGAAGTTGGAATCGGGATTATTAGTAATTAGTAGGGGGCCGGTTATCCAGTTTTCCACATCACAGAATACCCGCAGGGCAATAGTATTTTTACCAAGTTTAAATAACTGGGGATCAATGGAATAATTTCGAAAATTTCGCCATCCGGAATGAAAATTAGGAGGGAAATTACCTGTGGATCCCACTCGAATTCCATTGAGAAAAACTTCATCCGCATTTTGGATTTCACCTATTTGCAGGTAGACTAAATCCCGGGGTAATTGTTCCAGGGTAATTGTTTTACGAAACCAAATAAACGTTTTCACTTTGGGATTTTCATTTTTAAAGAGCTGTTTTTCATGTGTTTTAAGAAAGTTTGCACCGGGAAGAGTTATGGGTGTCCAGTCCGACTCATCCAGGGATTCTGAGACCCATTGAGGAGAATCCCCTATTTTTGCCTGCCATTCCCCACTAAGGTCTTCCAAAAAGAGGTTTTGTTGACCATAAGTGGAAAAAACAGAAAAAAGGTAGAGCACCGTTCCCATGATAAGTTTCATTAATACTCCGATCTCTGTTGTTTGATGCCCAGGTAACAGCTAATTTTAAAATAAAGGATCCAATTTTACAAGAAAATTGAAATAAGGGGGTGTGTTTGTAATTTTTAGTTGGAATTTTTCTATTTCAGTGGCACCTTATCTGAAGGGTTGGTGAGCAGGCCAGAATTTGCATCCGGGTTCGATGTCAGGGGTCAGGAAAGGCAGAAATTTTCAAAGGCGAGAGGGCTAGCCTTGGGGCGCCCCTTGCTACCCATCACCATGAATCACCTTTGGAAAACGCTTTCATGGTACCAAATGTTGGAAATATTTGGACAAAATCTCCAATAAATCCATGTTTTTATGAAATGTTTTTAGAAATTTCCATTAAATTTACTTTACAGATAAATAAGGCTGTGCGAAAATGATATTGAAAACGTTTACCGTTTGACTGGCAACGCTAAATTGCCTTGAAACGGAAAGCGGTTTTCTTTACGGGAAAACGTTTGCCAGAGGAGGCGAAAAAGTGAAGTCAATTTGGAAAGTTGGTTTGAGCATTTTAAGTGTGTTGTGGATCATGGGATGCTCAGGTCCCGGTGAACTCATCACTAATAAATTAGAGAGTTCTGAAAATAAAGGAACAGTGTTCCTTTCCATTAATGATAATACACGGACTCTGGCTCCGACTCTCTCCATGGAAGTGGGGGAGTACAAAGCAGTTTTTACCAAAGCCGGTTTACAGAATCCCCAAACGATCGCCAATTCGGGTAATGCTTCCATAGCATTGGAAGAGGGTGCCTGGACTGTCCAAGTGGACGCTTATAATAATGAGGTTCCTGCGATAAAAATAGGAAGCGGGTCTTCTAGCTTTAATATCCAAGCAGGCGAGTCCACCTCAGTAAGTCTTTCTGTTGTCCCCATCGTCGGGCAAGGTGTTTTAAATATTGGTACCGTTTGGACAGGTTTAAATCTTGCTACCCCCTCAATAACCGCCAGTTTGACCCCCAAGGGTGCCACCAACCCTGTAAATCTTACCTTTACGCTTTCCGGTGAGTCTGCAAGTGCCACCCTGGGCAGTTTGGCTAATGGGTATTATACCTTGGCTTTAAATCTTTATGATGGAACTACTTTAGTAAAAGGTGTGGTGGAGGTGGTGAGGATTATCGCTGGGGCGACCACCGAAGGGAATTTTGCTTTTTCCACTTCCGGATCCACTGGGAATGTGGATGTGACCATCAGTGTCAATCTACAAATACCCATGGTAATCACCATTTCTGGTGTTTCCTCAGGGGTGAAGTTGGGAAATGTGATCACAGCCACGGCGGCTGCTGACACCTCCGGGGTAACTTGGAGCTGGTATCTAAATGGTGTAAAACAAGATTCCATTACCTCCACAATTACCCTAACCACGGGCACGGGAGGCTTGGGCGTGGGGACATACCGCCTGGATGCGATCGCGGCAAAGGGTGATATACTAAGCTCCAATTTTCAAATATTCACGGTTTCTGCAGATATTTTAGATCCCACGGTCTCCGCAACCCCTGGAACGGGGGAATTCACCACTGAAGAAGTGGAAGTGACTTTAGGCGCAGAGAATCCAGCCAGCGGCGAATATAAAATAGACAGCGGTTCTTGGGTTCAGTACACCAGCGGAATGAAAATTAACCTGGGAAAAACCTTGAGCGATTCTCAATCCGTGGTTTTAGCGCTTCGCAACGGGGCAGCAAACGGAACCTATACCTATACAAAAAAGATTGTCGTAGTCACTGGCACTCCCATTGGATACAAGGCCACCGCAGCTCCTACCATTTGGCTTTGGGAAAATCCCGGTCGGGCTATCATGGCTTTGGAAGGCAAGGTTTGGCCAGGTCCCAATATGGTTCCCGCAGACGTGGATGGATATTTTGTCTATACAATTCCCGAAAGCTACAAACCTTTGGGTGCTCTTGCCTTTAAATTCAACTCTGGTGCCCAGCTGGATCTTTCAGCTGCGGATGTGGCCGCCGGTAAAACCTGGTACAATGGTACAGCTTGGATCACCAAGCCTGCTCCCGTACCTGGAGTTCCAAAGATTGTTATTAGCCCTGCGGGTGGATACTTTGATCCAACTCAGATCGTGACTGTAACTATTACTGATGATCCGATTGCGGGAGCGACCACAGCTGCTTCTTATACCTTAAATACAGGCACTCCAGTGACCATTACCGGCGGGACTGCTACCTTTACCTTGAGCGCCACCACAGCTTTGGCTGTGACGGCCACCAATTCCGCAGGAACAGCCAATGCCACAGCGGCCTTTACAAAGGGTGTCGAAGTGGCGAAATCCTTCAGTTGGGACAATGCCTCTGTGTACTTTGTGATTACCGACCGGTTTAACAACGGCAATCCTGATAACGATGGCTCCTACGGCCGGGTTAAAGTAGACGCCACGGGAAAAAATATCGGAACCTTCCACGGGGGAGATATTGCGGGACTGAAAGCTAAAGTCGATTCCGATTACTTCTCTGATTTAGGTGTGAATGCCATCTGGATGACCGCACCTTATGAGCAGATGCACGGATTTGTAGGTGGAGGGAGTACGGGGGATTTTGCCCACTACGCTTACCATGGTTATTACACCCTGGATTATTCCAATATCGATTCCAGTATGGGAACCAAAGCAGAGTTTAAAGCCTTTGTGGATGCCGCCCATGCCAAGGGGATCCGGGTGGTCCTGGATATTGTGATGAATCATTCCGGCTACCTCTCCCTCAAGGATATGGATGACTTTAATATGGGTGGAAAAAAAGCTGGATTTACCTCCGCTTGGACCCCCTCAGGTGGACAAACTTGGAACTCTTACCACGATCTGTTCATCGATTATACGGCTTCCGGTGCTACCGGTTGGGGTAATTGGTGGGGTGGTTCCTGGGTTCGTGCCGGACTTCCAGGTTATCCTGGGGACGCGGTTTCTTCCGGAGCCGATGAGGTTAAAGGAAACTTGGCAAACCTTCCAGACTTCCGCACCGAAAGCGATACCCCTGTTGGTCTGCCCACATTCCTTAAAAACAAAGCGACCTATGCGGGGGCCTTCTCTAACTACACTGTAAACACCACGAAATCACAAAAAGTGCGGGAGTGGATTGCGGAATGGTTGGCCCAATGGGTTCGGGAATACGGTATCGATGGTTTCCGGATTGATACGGCAAAACACGTGGAAAGAACCTCCTGGGCTTTCCTGAAAACCCAGTCTGACGCCGCCTTGAAGGCTTGGCGCTTGGCCAATCCGACAGCTCCCGGTGCCACCTGGACCGAGGATTTCTGGACCACCGCAGAGGTATTCGACCATGGAATGGCCAGCTACGATGGGGATTACCATGGGAATGGAATGTTTGATTCCATAATCAACTTTGGATTCGCTGGCGTGGCTGGTTCCGATTTTGGTACCATGGTGAGCACTTACCAAAGTTATGCATCATCCATAAATGCCACAAAAACTGACAAGTGGAACTATTTGAGCTTTATTGATAACCATGACAAGGGCAATGTGTTCTACAATGGGGATGCTGCTCGTCAGATTAAGGCGGGAACCGCTCTTCTTTTGGCTCCTGGCGGAATACAGATTTACTACGGAGATGAGTACGGTCGGGCTAACGGTGAAAACGGATCGGATAAGGATCAAGGATCCCGCTCAGCCTTTGTTTGGACGGATTTGAGTGGCCGAGGGGCGGCAACAGCGGCTCACTGGCAGAAATTGGGTCAGTTCAGGAATAAACATGTGGCTGTGGGGGGGGGTGATCATGCAAACATCGCCGCTACTAACGGA
>CAZUXL010000044.1:0-11782 GCA_964624355.1 uncultured Spirochaetales bacterium | reverse complement strand
AGGATATTCCAGCAAGACCTGCTATAAAAGGCAGAAAACAAGAGATAGAAGAACAGAGAAACCAATTACTCGATCAACAAAAGGACGTAGAAGACAAAATCTCGAAGAATCGGAAGCTGTGGGACGACAAGGTTGCGGCTGTCATCGGAGCCGCCGGTACAGTGGATGTGACCGTGTCATCCCTTTTCGCAGACGGAACCCTGGTGAAAAACGCCTACGACGGTACCACTGCCACTGTGGCGGGAGGAAAAGTTTCCTTATCAGCGGGAACCAACGGTGTCATCCTGATCGAGAAAAATTAAGAGACGGGCTTAGAATAAAGATAGAAAACCCAGCATGCCAGCTGGGTTTTCTATTACCTGGAGGTGATTTTGGAAAACGATTACGCTAATTTTTTTCAGGTGACCACAAGATATACAGACTTTCAATCCCATCCGGAAGACCTGGAAATATTTTCTGTGTGGGTTCCCGGGAATGAAAACGGGGTATTTCAGGTGGAATCCTGGTCTTTTAATGAGAAATGCGCTGTAAAATCTCCATAAACTTAAAAACAAATTTCTAATTTATGAAAAGTTACCTCTTTACAACAGAGGGAAACCGTGTGAAAATGTAATGGAAAAGGTTTTCCGTTGTCAGTTCCCTGAGAGGCTGACCTTGGAAAGCCCTTTCAATCCAGGTAAACGTTTGCCAAGGAGAAGGTATGAAAGAAAAGTTGTTCGCCCTGTTGTTGGGATCCTCAATGTTATTGATGGGTCTGTTATCCTGTTCCAGTCCCATACCGGAAAGTGATCGCCTCGATGCGTCCCCCGGTATCATTAACCTTGTGGTAACTGACGGAAGAACATTGGCTCCAGTATTGGATCTGGCTCCTTCTTCTTACGAAGCCCAGTTTACCCATGCCTCCTTTGAGCCCGTAACATCCACCTTCACTGCGGCATCAGCCAAAACCGTTAGTCTTCAGCCTGGGGTTTGGAACCTGACACTGATCGCTAAAAATCAAGGTGGTGCGTCCGTAGGAAGTGCCACCAAGTCTGTTACCATCACTTCCGGAGTCACCACCTCCGTCAGTTTGACTCTCCTCCCCATCGCCGGACAGGGGAGTTTCAAATTAGTGGCTTCCTTGGTGGGCGTTGAAGCGGTCTCGCCTACGCTTTCGGGTAAGCTTACCCCCATTGTAGGTGGAGATGACATTTTATTGAGTTTCAACACGGTGGATGCCAACCCTGTGGCGCTTCAAAGTTTGCAAAACGGCAGTTACACTTTGGAAGTGATTCTGAAAGCCGGTACCACGGAAATAGCACGGGGTACTGATGCTGTTTATATAGTGGCAAACTCTTTAACTGAAGCCGGCCTGTCCTTCAAGGTGGTGGGTACGGATTATCTGGCCATGATTTCCATGGATATACCTGTGGATAATAAAGTGGTTAAACCTGCACTCAACCCCGTTGGAGGGCTTGTCCCCGTGGGTACCACGGTCACCTTTACCAGTTCCACACCCAGTGCCATATTGCGCTACACCTTGGATGGGAGCGAGCCTACAGCAACGAGTACCCCTGGGGATTCGGTGGTGATTCAGTCGGCTACCAACCTAAAAGTCAAAGCCTTTAAAACCGGGATGGTGAGTTCTGAGACAGCCTCCGGTGCCTACACCGTTCCTGGTGTCACCTACGACGGTATCAAAATATATATAACTTCTCCCCTGACCCATGTTTATACCTGGGCCATGACCTTCGATTCAGGTGCTACTGTCATGCCTCCTTCCGGTGAACCGGGAATTGTGGCCGATGCCGCCCTGGGATACGGAGTTTGGAAAGCTGTAGAACTTCCTAAGGCCAGTAAGGCTTCGGTGATTGGTAAGACCTCCACCTGGTCTGGAAAAACCCCCGACCTTCTGGTTAGTGCCAAAGGGACCTACTGGATCGATCCGGCCACTAACTCCCTGGTGAACTACGATCCTTTGAAACCAGTGGAGCCCGTCATCACAGCTACACCCGATTCCACTAAAATCTACGACGTAGCCCAATCCATCATTCTAAAATCTTCCAATGCGGATGACGTGATCCACTTTACCGTGGACGGTTCCACTCCCACCGCAGCCTCTCCCATTTACACCGCCCCCTTTACCATCGCCCCCTCTTTGACCTTCACCACTGTGAAAGCCTTTGGTATCAACCGGGAATCGGTTTCTGGAGCCGTGGCCACCTTTGTCTACGACATTAAAACCACCAACGATGTGACTCCACCTTCCATCGGTGTCACCGTTCCTGCCGGTACTTATCCCGCTGCCCAAGCGCCTGTGTTCACCATTACCGATGATAAAATCGGCGTGAAGGCCTACTACACCACCAATGGTGATATTCCCACAGTAGCCAGCACGGTACTCACCCAAACTACCACTTCCGCCACCTCCACATCCGCTGCATTGAGCATAGCAGCCACCACCCGTATTCAGGTGCTGGTTCGGGATACTGCTGGAAATGAAATCATCAAATCCTACTACTACCGGATTGGGGACAATGCCAGAACCGACTTCCGCCAGGAATCCATCTACTTCCTCATGACCACCCGGTTCTTTGACGGGGATGCCTCCAACAACTTCAACTGCTGGAGCGAGAGTGAAATAAGTAACCCCGTATCTGATCCTGCCTGGAGAGGGGATTTTAACGGTCTGGTTCAGAAGCTGGATTACATCAAAGCCCTGGGCTTCTCTGCCATCTGGGTCACCCCACCTGTGAAGAATGCTTCTGGTTTGGATTACCATGGTTATCACGCTGTGAACTTTAAACAGATTGATCCCCGGTACAAATCCTCCAGCGATATTTCCGCCATGGATGCCTACCAAAAGTTCATCGACGCAGCCCACGCCCGGGGTATGAAGGTAATACAGGACATCGTTCTCAACCATTCGTCCAACTTCGGTGAAGAGAACCTCTTTCCCCTGTATGAAAAAAATGCCGACGGAGGATACAAAAATATCGACGTGGCTGCCAACATGATCCCTAACGCTGCCTTGATCGCCGCTGCCGGAAGACTGGCTGCCCAGCAAGGGAAGACCACGGAATATATCTTGGCCAACCAACCCTATCCCGCCCGGTTGGAAGCCTTGAAGACCACCGCCGGAGATCCCACAAACCTCTACAAACACGGAACACAGACCGTATGGAACTCCTGGCTCCAGCAGGAAGGGGATATGGCCGGGGACTGCCGAGAACTCAACACCGAGAACTCCATCACCGCCACTTACTTGGAAGAAGCCTTTGACCAGTACATCAACATGGGAGTGGATGCTTTCCGAATCGATACGGTGAAGCATATCTCCCGGGTGACCTTCAATAACTTTTTCCTGCCTCACTTCATGGCCACCGGAGGCGAGAACTTCTTCATGTTCGGCGAATGTGCCAATATTTACAGCTCTGTTTGGGATAATGGGATTCCTGCCCAGTCCACCCCCCATTACACCTGGAAAGAAACCACTAATTATCCCTGGAGCACAGATCCAGCCCAGTGGAAGCTGAACTCCGACTCTACTTTGGCCCATTGGAATGATAACATCACCACAGCGAACCAACCCACCAGCAACAACCATCTGCTCAACGGCAACGATTACCGCACCCCAGATTACACCAGGGCCAACGGCCTCTCCATGATCGACTTTGTGATGCACCATAACTTTGCCAACGCCGGATCGGCCTTCAACATCGGTCTGAGCTACGACAATACCTACAACGATGCCACCAAAAACGTGGTGTATGTGGATTCCCATGACTACGGTCCCAACAACGACGGGGGCCTCACCATCCGCTACGGCGGAACCGAAGGATCCCTGGCGGAAAATATGTCCCTCATGTTTACCTTCCGAGGCATTCCCACCATTTACTACGGTACTGAAGTGCAGTTCCAGAAAGGGAAACAAATCGAACCTTGGGGCAATGGTCGGGTTCCCTTTGCGGAGTCCGGACGGGCGTACTTCGGCGCCTTCCTCGAAGGTTCTGTGACCACCAATGAGTTCGGAGCTTACACCAGTGCTTCCGGGACCGTGAAATCCACCCTGGATCATCCCTTGGCAAAACATATTGCCAACCTGAATAAGATCCGCCGGGCTGTCCCTGCACTTCAAATGGGACAATACAGTACGGAAGGGGCTTCCGGTGGTATTGGTTTCAAACGCCGGTTCACCGATGCGGGTACCGATAGTTTTGCCTTGGTCGCCATTTCCGGTTCCGTGATTTTCACCGGCATTCCCAACGGAAAGTACACCGATGCGGTTACCGGTGGAGTGATCGATGTGACAGGCGGAAGTTTGGTAGCCAATGCCTCAGGTCAAGCAAATCTAAGGGTTTATGTTCTGGATACTGCTAAAACAACCGCACCAGGAAAAGTGGCCGATGCCGGTCTGAGTTACTTGAAATAAAAGGGGATTTAAAAAAATGAGGAAGATAATGAGTAAATTGAGCTTTTTTACCTTAACAGCAGCCCTTCTGATCATGACGGCCTGTGGAAATCCAGCGGGGGGTGGAGATACAACCCAGCCTCCTGCACCCACGGGGGAGCATAAGCTTCTATCCTTCGGATTGGTTCTTCCCACCGTAGTGGGGGGAGTGGATGAAGAGGCAGGAACTGTAATGGTTCGTGTTCCCTCGTCCACTAGTCTTACCAATTTAGTTCCCCGGTTCACATCCAGTGTTAATTCCCTAGTGCTGGTGGGTGTGGTTCAACAGGTTTCTGAAACCAGCCAACAGGACTTCACCTCCCCCGTGGTCTATAAAGTTGTGGGTGCTGACGGGGTGTCCAAGGATTACACCGTTACTGTGGTTAAGGCCGATGTGAATGCATCCAGCAATACCAGGCTTTCCACTCTCACTGTCACCGGAACGACATTGAGTCCCCTCTTCAATCCTGACACCAGCGCCTATACTGCGGATGTCTCCGTGGGAACCTCTGGGGTCACCTTGGAAGCCTCTGCGGAGGACTCCGGTGCTACCTTTTTGGTGAATGGTGCGGGTACCAATAGTAACAGCCTGAGTAAGACTTTTGACCTGGTGTACGGTGAAAACCTCATCGAATTCACCCTGGTCGCCGCTGATGGTACCTTTAAGAACTACTCAGTCACCATTACCCGGGCAAACCCTGTGGCTCAGCTTTTGAATATCGCCCTGGTGGATCCTGCTGTTTTGGGAATCATCAACGAAACAAATAAAACTGTGGCTTTCACGGTTCCCAGCACCACCGATGTGACTTCATTGGTTCTTTCCTTCACCCTGAGTGATGGGGCCCAGATGATTGTCAATGGCGTAGCCTTGGATACCAATTCCACTGCCCAAAATTTGAGTACACCCCTGAGCGTAACTGTAAAAAGTATCGATGATTCTACTGCTGATTATATCCTGACGGTTAATAAAGCCTCGGACACAGCCTCTTCGGATAATAAACTCAGTGCATTGACCCTCAGTACTGGCACTGTGGCCTTCAATCCCGATGTGACCACATACTCCCTGGAAGTGGAAAACAATGTGTCCTCTCTCTTAATAACCCCGGAAACCCTGGCCACCGGTGCTACACTCCTGATTGATGGAGTTGTAGCATCCTCCTCCGAAGTGGTACTTAACGAGGGCTCCCAGTCCGTGATCATCACCGTGGTCGCAGAAAACGGATTGACCCGAACTTACCAACTCCTTATTACCAAAAAAACCGCTCCCGTTTACGAAAACAAACTATTAAGCTTTGGGTTCAATACCCCCTCCGTGACTGCTCAGGTGGATGGGGCTACGAAGACCGTGACTGCCACAGTTCCCTACGGTACCGACCTCACAGCCTTGGTGGCTCAATTCACCGTAAGTGACGGAGCTAGTGTCTCGGTCAATGGTCTAGATCAAAGTTCCGGTGTTCAATCCCAGAACTATGGATCTCCCGTGAACTTCCGAATTACAAGCCAGAATGGTATTTACGCCGACTATACCGTAATTGTGGTTCTTGCAGCCAATAACGCCAGTACCAATAACAATCTCTTGGCCCTCACCACCACCGCTGGAACACTGAACTTCTCCCAAGATGTGAGTGATTATTCCCTTTCCGTCGCTGCCACTGTGACGGATCTGAGTCTCACGGCTACTTTGGATGATATAAAATCCGCGTTATATGTAAATGGGGTTGAAAAAACCTCAGGGTCTGGGGTTTCTGTTCCCTTAAGTGCTGGTCCCAACACCGTTACAATCCTGGTCACTGCGGAAAATGGAAGCTCCAAAACCTATACAATTTCTGTGAAAAAGGCCTGGGAGAACAAACTCAAATCCTTTGAATTCACTAATCCTGCCGTGAGCGCCAAGATCAGCAATACCACCGGCTCCGTGGCTTTGACCGTTCCTTATGGAACCGATTTAAAAAACCTGGTGGCCACCTTCAGCTCCAGCGAGGGTTCCGTGGTAACCTCCTACGATGAAGTCCAGGTTTCCGGAAGTACCGTGAATGATTTTACAGCCCCTGTGGAATACGTAGTTACCGATCCGGAGGGTCAGTACAAAGTTTACTCTGTAGTGGTATCCTTGGCTGCCAAGGAATCCAGCGGAGACTACAATCTCGCCAGCTTGGTACTCCAGGGGCTTGCTCTGAATACGGATTTCAATCCCGCTACTACGGAATACGCCATAACCGTTCCTAATGAAATTGCCGAGCTGAGTCTGTTGGCTGTGGCATCAAGTTTGGATGCAGACATCAAAATAAACGGTATTTCCGTAACGACCTCCGGTAATCAGGCGATTCCCCTGGTGGTAGGCCCCAACACCATTCTCATCCAAGTTCAAGCAGAAAATGGCCTGGTACAGACATACACCCTTATGGTTACCCGTTCCGGTCCGCTGAGCAGTGTAAAAGATCTGTCAGCCCTCACTATAAGTGCCGGAACATTGAATCCTGCCTTTAGCTCCGGTGTCACCAGTTATACCGCCATGGTGGCCAACACTGTGACCGCCCTGACCGTCATTCCCACAAAAATTGATTCCAAATCCACTGTGGTAATCTCTGGGGGAACTAACCTGGTGGAAGGTCCCAACACTGTGACTATCACTGTAACAGCCCAAGACATGAGCCAGAAGGTTTACACCCTCACCGTAACCCGCGGTTCTGCCCTGAGTGGAAACAATAACCTCAACTCCCTAACCCTGAGCCAGGGAACTCTCTCCCCAGCCTTCACCTCTGCAAACCTCAGTTATACCGCCACTGTATCCAACTCCGCTACCTCCATCACTGTGAACACAGTGAAGTCTGAGGTGAACGCCCTGGTAACGGTAGCCGGTGCCCAGAACTTGGTAGTCGGTGCCAACACCGTGACCGTCACGGTGGAAGCGCAGAACGGAACCCAAAAAGTGTACACCATCACCGTAACCCGGGAACCCGCTTCCTCCACCAACAACAACCTGGGCAATCTGTCCCTGAGTAGTGGTACTCTTACCCCTGGCTTCAGTGCTGAGACCTTGAACTACAGTGCCATTGTGGCCAACTCCGTTACCACGGTGACTGTGACTGCTCCTGCAGCCGACTCGTCAGCCACTAGAGTCATCGTTGGAGGTCAAAACCTGGTGGTGGGAAGCAACACCATCACTATCACCGTAACCGCTCAGAGTGGAGCTACAAAGATTTACACGGTGACCCTGACACGGGAGGCCAGTACTTCCACCAATAACAATCTGGCAACCCTAGCGCTAAACGTGGGTGATCTTACTCCAGCTTTCTCTCCTGAGATCACCAGCTACTCCGCTGCGGTGGTGAACACTGTCACATCCGTTACGGTAAATGCTCTCAAGGCAGATAACTCCGCTACCCTGGTGGTATCTGGTGGACAAACTTTGACTGAAGGTTCCAACACCATCACCATCACAGTCACCGCCCAAAATGGCGCCGTAAAAACTTATGTGATCAATGTGCTCAGATCCCTCCCCAGCGGGGTCAACATTATCATCGATAATGACCTTCAAGACATAGTCATCAATTTCTCCGGTACTGCAGCTTCTCTGGCCCAAGGGAATAATATGACCGTGGTCGCCACCACTTCCAAACCTGTTTCCACCTATCGCTGGGTTCTGAATGGAGTGGATCAAACCTCGACCACCAATAGCATCACCCTGGGTTCCGCTCTAGCCCTGGGGAGCTACAACCTGACCCTCATCGTTTCATCCGCTACAAAATTGGCCTCGGCTAATATTCCCTTCACCGTGATACCAGCTCAGAATACGGGGAATGTGGACCTCAGTGTGGATGCCTCGGCTTTGACAACTTTCACCGTGGACTTGGGAACCGCAGAAGCCTCCACCGTTCAGGGTTCTAACTACACCCTCACAGCCACTGCCACGATGACTCCCGATGCTTATAAATGGTATCTGGATGGTAAGATTGTGGCATCTCAGATTGGAAGCGTCTTCGCCCTTCCCGCTGAAACCACAGTGGGATTCCATCGGGTTGATGTGATGACCATCAAGGGAGCCCGCCTGGCCTCCGATTACCACATGTTCCAAGTGACCGCCAACCAGATTCAAACGGTGGCGACCCCTAGCTTCAGCGTGGCCTCCTCTGAAGTGGTGAGTGGAACTACGGTTACTCTTTCCACTGCCACCTCCGGGGCCACAATTAAGTACACGGTCGATGGAACTGATCCCATCACTTCCGCCACGGTTATCACAGGAGCCTCTACCTCCATTTCTCTCTCCATCACACAAGCCCAGACCATCAAGGCCTACGCTGTCAAGACAGGGATGAATGCCTCTACCACCGCAACAGTGGCTTACACCATCAAAGCGGTGACCGGTGGAATCACAGTGCACATTCCTGCAACCTACGGGGAAGCCCAGACTATTCACTACTGGGCTGTCACTGCTTCTCCTGCTGTGGCGGATACGGTTTGGACTGCTAAGCCTGCCCTCACTAACGTGGATGCGGATGCTTGGATGGACTACACCATTCCCGGCGCTACCGCTGCAAGTTTCTTGTTCAATGGAACTGCCTCTACTCCCAACCAGACCGTCACGGCTTCCGGGGAATACTGGCTCCATTACTCCGCCGGTTGGAAATTGGTAACCACCAAGCCAGCACTCTAAATCAGTGTCCGGACTCTCCCTTGGGGAGGTCCGGATTTTTTTCCTTTACCTTTTAAGTTGGGATTAAGATGGGAGGTTTAAAATGTTATTAATAAGAAAAATGCTTACTTTTTTACTTGTGGGATTCTTTTTCACTGGTTGTCAGATGGAAAGCCCTGCTCTTGAGGACCTCGGACAGGTGTCCGTGAGTATTAAGGAAAGCTCTCGCAGTCTGCTTCCTCAGATCAGTCTGAATGTGGCATCCTACAAAATTAGATTTGAAAAGAATGGAATTGGTACATCCTTTGTCCTCACCAATGGGGAGACGGCGGATTCCTATACTTTGGCCGAAGGAACCTACACCTTGAGTGTGGAAGGGGTAAATGCCTCCGAAGTGGTCATTGGAAGAGGTGTGACCCCGGTTACGGTGGTTGCCGGAGGGACCACGGCTGCTTCGGTGGATGTGCTTCGCCTTACGGGAACGGGAACTTTGAAGTTGGAAGCCAAGGTTTTGGGCCTGGATCTGGTTACTCCCAATTTGAGTGCCGTTTTGGTTTCTTCCGCCGATGGGACTTCCACCGACCTCAATTTTACTATTCAGGATTCTGTTTTCACATCATTAAATCCTAACTTAGCCCCTGGTTATTATACTTTGACATTTACCCTCAAGGACGGGAGTACGGAAGTAGCCACCCCTGGGGTGGAATGGCCTTTTATTCTCACCGGTGCGACAACTTACGGCGGTATTTCTTTTCACAAAAGTGCCAACGGCAATATTTTATCCAACATCACCATGAACCCTCCAGTGGTAACCAAAGAAGATGCCCTCACGGTTCAATCCCCCTTGGTGAGCTTCAATCCCACAGGTGGTACATATAATAAGGATCAAGTCGTTCAGGTAACCATGAGCGGTGAAGCCGGATCGGAAATCCGCTACACCACCGATAAGACTGATCCGAGCGCTGCCTCGTCCCTGTACAGTGCCCCCTTTGCTTTACCCACGGGGACCGTCGGTTCCCATGAAGTCCGGGCGAAGGCTTTTATGAGTGGGAAACTTGACTCACCTGTGGTGACCCAGGCCTTCACGGTGACTCCCAATGATTACGTGGTTCCAGACACCTTGGGAGCTCTTTATTCCCCAGGTAAGACCGTGTTCCGCCTCTGGAGTCCTGATTCCACCAATGTGTCGGTTTCCGTGAATGCACAAACAGTGCCCATGACCAAGGTTGCGGACTTTGGGGGGTACACAGATGTTTACGAAGCCGTGGTTAACGGTGACATGAAAAATAAAGAGTACCAATTCAAGGTTAATAATGCGGATGTGCGGGATCCCTATGCCCTCATGGCCGTTCCCGGGACCACAAAAGGGGTCATCGCTAATATGGACGGCATTCTTCCCACCGATGGTTCATGGGCTCCCACACCCGTTCTCACCCACCGGGAAGATTCCATCATTTATGAAGTGAGCGTCCGGGACTTTACCTTCGATGAATCCTCCGGTGTTGATGCTGCCAAGCGGGGCAAATTCATGGGAATGGTCCAGACTGGAACGACCTATGGAAGTGTAAAAACCGGAATCGATCATTTGAAAGAACTGGGAATTACCCACGTGCAGATGCTCCCCACCTATGACTTCGCCACTGCCCATTACAACTGGGGCTACGATCCTGCGAACTACAACGTTCCAGAGGAGCAGTATTCCCAGACCACCGATCCCGAAGGCCGTATCCGGGAGTTCAAGGATCTGATCAACGAATACCACAAAAACGGCCTCCGGGTGGTTTTGGATGTGGTGTACAATCATACCTTCGAAAAGTCCGTCTTGGTCGGGATTAGCGGAAAATACTACACCACCGTAGACCTCTCCGGATGCGGAAACTCCTTGAATACCGGTGTTCCCATGGTCAGCCGCATGATGAGGGATTCCCTGGAACAGTGGGTGAAAAACTATAATGTGGACGGATTCCGCTTCGATCTCATCGGTGTCTACCATTACAACGAAGTCAAAGCTTGGGGGGAATACCTGAACACCAAGTACGCCGACAGAAACCTTCTGATGTACGGAGAACCCTGGAACGGTTACGCCACGGACCCCGAGGATTCCCAGAAAGTCCGCATGGGTAAAGTTCCTGCTTTGGCCTCCGCCCACGTGGGAGTGTTCAACGGGAAATACCGGGAAGATATCAAGGGTAACAACGACGGAACCGTTCTGGCTTACATGGCCAACGGAGCCATCTCCTGGTGGGGAGCCGTTGCCGCCGGTAGTAGGGGATCCCTCACCGCCTCCAAGAGCACCGCCATTTTGGCCAACGATTGGGACTCCATGTTTGCCTATGACCCTGAACAGACCATCAACTACATCTCTGCCCACGATAATTATGACCTCTGGGACAAGATCATCCACTCCGGCCTCACCGGCGGGGCGGGGGGATATGCGGGAAGGGTGGACATGTTCGGGATGGGAATGGTTTTCACCTCCCAAGGAATTCCCTTCATCCATGCGGGGGATGAGTTCCTTCGAACCAAGGCTGTAAATAACATATGGACCTACGCCCACAACAGTTACAATGCCCCAGACGAATACAATAAGATCCGCTGGGCTGATAAAGTGACCAATGCCAGTGTAAACAACTATTACACCGCTGCCATCGCCCTGAGAAAGGCGTCTGCCGGACTTCGCCTCACCTCTTGGGACGAAATCAAGGCCAAGGTCACCACCA
>CAZUXL010000043.1:11234-25734 GCA_964624355.1 uncultured Spirochaetales bacterium | reverse complement strand
GGTCCTTTGAGCCTTCTCTTTAATACTTTTAGAAAACCGGAACCGGGGGGTAAAAGTCTCGGGCTTCGCAGAAATTGTGATCTCCTCCCCCGTGAGGGGATTTCGCCCCACCCGGGCTTTCTGGGCTTTTTTCCGGCTTAAAAAGACTTTCCCCAATTTACCCAAGGGTACAGATTCCCCCAAAAGAACTCCGGCTTCCACCATGGTATTATAATCTTCCAAAAGCTGTTTTACCGACCCTTGGGTCAGGTCATTTTTCTTCGCTAAAAATTGAACCATGTTTTTCTGGGTAAAATGTTCCAGGTCGGAAGTGGGGAGAGTTAGGGTGCGATTGATTTTTGCGAATCCATTGGTGAGGAAAATAACCGCTTCCCTCATTCTTTTTTCTTGTTCACTCAGAGGCATATCCTCGGGACAGACCGCCATCATGAGCAAATCTGAACACTGAGAAACACCAGAGTTACTAAAAATCCCCGGTTCATCCAGTTTCAGGGCTTGGTCCAACCGAATATTTGGACAGCGTACCCAATCGGGAATATCCAGACGAAGCTTGATACTAAAATACTCCAAGCTTCTACCACCGGAAACTAGAATCCCCAAGGCAATTAAGGAACCGGAGTAAGTTAGGAGAAGTATAGGCCGGGGATCCTCAGGCATAAAGATTCTCATGGGTAGCATTTTCAAAGCCGAGGTCTGACCCTGAAACAGCCGGTGCTTCTCCAACCAGTTTTGGGTGATGACTTCCAAAGCCTGCTCGGCATTGGGAAGGCCAGAGGTTCCTGCTACGGATCTGAGGTGTCCCTGGATCCTGGGTGATAAGTCTTCAAATTTTTCCATAGATTAAATATAGTCACACTCAGGTAATAATGGGGGAATTTCACTGTATTTTATCAAAATTCCTTTGAAATTCTCTTTTCAAGCGTTACAGTAAATACATAAAGAATATTACAATTGAAAGGACGGCAACCATGGGAACCTATTTAAATCTTATCCCTGTAGAGATTCAAGATCACATTCGGGGAATAGCAAAAACATCGGGCTTACCCCAAGTTGAGGAGTCGATCGAGCTCATTGCCCAGGGTTGGGTAGAAAAAAAAGAAGCCTTTGAGTCCAAGATTGAAGAACTGAAAATGGAAGAAGTGGACGAGTTTTCCAAGGATTCAGAAGGGGGGGCTCTAGTACTCACCTATTCCGGTTCCCTGGTCACCGTAGGACCTCTCATCCAGGGCGTACGCACAGTGGATTACACCAGCATCGGCCTCAGGCAAGATGTACCGGCCTCCGCTTCAAAAGACAATTCTTCACTTCTAGAAGACATTTGTGTCGATGAATCCGCAGTTTTCGCCGATGGACCCATTAAAAAGTCCTCTGCGGTTTTCAAAATCGCGGTGATTGTGGAAGACCTGTCCCCAAAAGAGGAAGAGAAAAAACTCTCGGAAGTCACACAAATCCTTACCCAAGAATTTGTGGATGTGAATAAAACACTTATTCTGGAGTAATCCGTCATTAACTTATCACCCCCCCAGGATTTATCAAGCCTTCCGGATTCTGGGGAATTCATGAACCTGCTCAATCAAGCCTGCCACCTCTTGGAAAATGAAAATACCGCGGTGCGGCCAAGGGATGATCTTGGACTCCCCGGTGGGCTTATAAACCTCAGTCCCCAACGAACCACGGTCCTTCTCCCGGATATTCATGGAAGAATGGATATGGTGAGGGATGTGCAGGATCTGCCTTTAATCTCCCCCGAGGGTCAGACCTCAACTCTGTATGCAGGATTGCAGGAGAATTGGGCCCAGTTGGTCTGCGTGGGGGACTATGTTCATGGGGAGGCCCGGGTTTTTGACCGGTGGATCACCGCCGAGCAGGAATACTTGGAAGGATATGAGAACCACCAGGCCATCGACCAAGAGATGGCCGAAAACTTGGGGACCGTGGAAATGCTCCTGTCCATGAAATTGGATTTTCCCGACCAGGTTCACCTTCTCAAGGGAAATCATGAGAACATCACCAATCAGCTCGGAGAAGGAAATTTCCCTTTTCGAAAATTTGTCCAGGAAGGGCCCATGGTTCTTGCCTGGATGCAAAAGTTTTATCCCCCCATTATCCTGGAACTTTTTAGCCGTCTAGAAAAAAATTACCCCCTCTTAGCCCGATCTCAGGACTTTTTGGTTACCCATGCGGAACCTTCTAGATTTTTCAGTCCTGAGGAGGTTCTCAACTACCGAACCAATCCGGAGGTCGTGGCAGGGTTAACCTGGACAGACAATAATAAATCCGAACCAGGGTCTGTGGAGCATATGATCCAAAATTATTTGGGGGTCAGACCTGGATCCCCTGAATGGGAATCGGTTTTCCACTTTGGGGGACATAGGGTCATCCCCGGCATTTTTCAAACCCGGGCTCAGGGGCGGTATGTGCAATTTCACAACGCCAAACTAAGAATCGCCGCCATCCTAGTCCCTGGTCAAACCATTGATTTGACCAGGGATATTATCACTTTTTAAGGTCGCACCATGGAAAATATTGGAAAGTACAAGATTCTAGGCTCCCTCGCCAAAGGGGGAATGGGGGAAGTTTTCAAGGCGGAGCATCCCACCCTAAACCGAACTCTGGTCATCAAACGTCTGACCCTTCGGGGGAATAAGCACATCCAAGAGAGGTTTCTCCGGGAAGCCCAGATTATGATGGATTTCAAGAGCGACTACGTGGTGAACGTGTATGACCATTTCAAAGAAGGTTCCTACTATCACATGGTGCAGGAATTTGTGGATGGGCTGTCTCTGGAAGCTCTGATTGAGAGGGAAAGATACCTCCCGGAATTTATCGCCTTGAGGATTTTCCTCTCGGCTTGCCGGGCCTTAAAGTACGCCCACGACCGGGGGGTCATACATCGGGACATTAAACCGGCAAACCTGCTCATTTCCAAGACTGGAGAAGTAAAACTGGTGGACTTTGGAATCGCCGCCATCCGGGAGGACGAGGAAATTGCCTCATCAGGGCTTACTAAAGAGGGGATGACTTTAGGGACCCCGTCCTACATGGCCCCGGAGCAATTTCAAAGCACCAGAACCGTGGATAAACGGGCGGACATCTACTCCTTGGGAATCATGCTCTACGAATCTGTCACAGGAAAAAAGCCCTACCCTGGGGCTTATTCCCTGGAAACCGTTCATCTGATACACAAAGGAAAGTTTAAAAACCCTCGAAAACTAAACCCCAGACTCTCAAATTTCCTTCTCCACATCATTAAAAAAACCATGAACGCCAAAATTCGTCGGCGATATCAGGACTTGGCACCTCTTATTGAAAGAATCGAGACCCACCTGGGAATTAAACCTTCTCCTAAGAATCCCCATGAAAGCGCCCCCCTTCTATCAGAATTTCTAGGGCAAAGGCCCATCAAAGTGCCCCCCCTTCCTTTTGGTAGAAAAAAAATCCTGGGTTTCGGACTTCTTTTACTGGTCCTAATGGGAGGTACCCTCGCCCTTTTTTATACCGGATGGCCGCTTTGGTGGGCCTGGGGGGCTAATTATGGAAGCCTCCAGGTAGAAATCCTTATACCTGAAAAACTTTTAAGCTCCAGCAATCCCTCCCCAACTCTGACACTGGTGAGTGAAACCGCTCCCACTTGGCAGATGTCCCTGTTCCTTTGGGAAGTGGAAGGTCCGAATGGAATGAGGCAGTGGGTGGAATTACCCCGGGTTTTTGAATCCGGCAACTACAGATTGGATGCACGGGTGGATTCCACCGTGGTTCGAAGAAGTTTCTTTCTGCTTCCCCGTCCCTTGGAAGGAGCTGGAAATCTTCAAATCCTCGAATTCCCTATCCCACCGGCCCACTTGGTGAAATATTCTTGGAATCTAAGGGATAAAATCACCGGTCGAGATCTCACCCGCAAGGCAGCGGCCTTCATCAGCAGTCCCCAGGAATGGCTACCCTTGGATAATCCTCGGGAAGTGGAAATCCCCTCGGGAACTCCGCGGATCCTGAGGTTTATTTTGGAGGGATATGAAACCTTGGATTTGACGGTAAATCCTGAAAATCGAGACTCCTCAGTTAACCTCTTCCTTACCTTTGTTCCCCTGACCGGAGCTATAGAAATCTCCAGTGACCGAAATTGGGTGAGAATTTTCATCAACGGGCAGGATCAATATCTCCAAGGGGGTAAGACCTCAAAATTTTTAGATCTTCCCCGGCTCTCGGATAAAGAAACCCGGGTCCTCCGTCTGCCCCCCGGAAACTATACCCTAGGAGTGGAAGGACCTGGAGGTGAACGAGTGGAAAAAACTATCAAATTGAAGGCCGCCACCCTTCAGAAACTTCGTGTGGAATCCTCCAAGGGTACTCCACGAATCCTCATCCAGACCACATCACCCCTCACCGCACCTCAAGGAGACCAATAATGTCAATTTTTTTACGCCGAATAATTTTAGCCCTCTTGGGCTTATCCGGGGGCCTGCTCTGCTGGCCAGTACAGGAAATCCTTCTGGGACTCCAAGTTTACTTCCCAGATTTTCTCCTATTCAGTCTTTTAGCCGGAGGAATTTTCGGCCTCATCTTTGGAGCCTTTTTCGCCAGCGCTGAAGGAATCATCGCTGCTCGGTGGAACCGGGTCTTCCAAGGAATGGGCTGGGGAGCCCTGATCGGAGCCCTCGGTGGTACCCTAGGTTTCCTTTTGGCCCAAGGCGTATTCTTCTGGGTTGGGGAACAATGGGCCTTAACCGGGGAACGGGTAACTTGGCTCGGTCTGCCTCTGACCAGGGCCTTGGGCTGGGGTGTCCTCGGCGCCTTTGTGGGTTCTGCGGAAGGTTTTAGAGTCTTGAGCCTGCAAAAACTTTGGGTAGGATTGGTGGGTGGATTGGTGGGTGGTTCCCTAGGTGGGGCTGTATTAGAATACCTCAAGGTTCTATTTCCAGACTTTTCCTTGGGACCTCTGGTGGGCCTCGCCGTTTTTGGAATTCTCTTGGGAATCGCTTACGGGTTTGTGGAAAAATCCCTGTCCTTCGGGGTGCTGCGCCTGCTAAATGGACGACTCAAGGGGAAGGAATTCATTTTGAATCAAAGGAAACTTGTTCTGGGCACCGGAGCAAAAAGTGACATTCTCCTCACAGGATACCGGGATGTGGCGGGGGATCTAGCCCAGCTCCAAGTCCAAGGTAGGGAACTCAGTATCATATCCTTAACAAAAACTCCTTCAGTCTTGGTCAATGATGAACCGGTGGAACAGCGGATTTTAAAATACGAAGATGTGATTAAAATCGGCAGCGCAAAACTCTATTACAAACACGAATAGGAAAGAACCATGAAAAACACCTTTTTACTGGGATTCCTCCTCACTGTGGGGACCCTCTTTTCCCAAGACCTAAGCATCTCTCAGATCGATGCTTCCCGTCTCCTAACCCGTCAAGAAATTACTTTGTATCTAAACATGGGTGATGCCGCAGCTAACCCTGAGGGGCTCTCCTCGGACCAAATCCAGGTCAAGGAATCCTCTGACCGGGGTCAGACCTTTAAACCAGTCCCTCTCCTTAGTTTCTCTGGCCAAGCTCCCGCAGACGAGGGAATTACTTTTTTTCTCCTGGTGGATAACTCCGGAAGTATGTACCTCCAAGACCAGGAGAGAATCCGCCAAGTTCGGGAGGCTCTAAAAACGTTTTTAGGGTCTGTAGAAAGCCCCAAGGATTCTTTTGGCTTGTCAGAATTCAATACACTTTTTAAAATCCATACCCCTCCCATAAAGGACAGGGGTGCCTTGGAGACTGCTCTCGGTCAAATTACCCAACCGGAGCGTGCGGAGGGATACACGGAACTTTACGAAGGGATTCTTCAGGGTTTAAAGGGTGTGGATGCCTATTCCGGAAGAAAAGTGATGATCCTCCTATCCGATGGGGAATATTTCCCCTATGAGCGGGGAGAAAAAAAACTCCACCCCCTTTTTGGCGACCGGGTCAGTGGTGTTGCGGAAGTGGAAGCAGCCTTAAATAAAACTGGTATTACCCTCTACGCCATTCGCTTTGGGGATGAAAAAGAAAAAATCCTGGAAGACCTGACGAAAGCCGGTGGTGGCCAAGTTTATGACGCCATGAACCAGGAGGAACTGGAGGGTGTTTACCAAGATATCCGGGCCAGGGTGCTCCAGGAATACCGCATCACCTACAGAGCAACCATGGATCCCGCAGAAAAACGCCTCGTCCAAGTCACCTACCAATCCCCTCAAGGAACCCAGATTGCCCAAAGGGAATACTTCGCCGGAACGCTTTTTGGACTCCCTTCCTCACCCGCCTTGTGGCTGCTTCCTTTAATGTTTTTCTTAGGATTAGCCCTGTGGTTTCTTCTGACACAATGGAAATTTATTAATAAGTCCAAGGAAGCCACATTGGAAGTCCTCTCCGGGGGATATGGAAAAACCATCGCCATCACAGACAACCGGACTGTTATTGGAGCCGGGGCCGGGGATAATATGACCATCGTGGGAGCCCCAGGATTAAAAGAGTCCCAAGCGACCATTATTTATGACAAAACCAAAGCAGCCTATACCCTGGTGAGCGAGATCCCCCTGAAAGTGAATAATAAAATCGCAGAAAAAGGCCGCCGATTAGAATCGGGAGATGTGATACAGGTGGGGGGAGTCACCATTGTATTCGATGAGAGCCGGGAAAAAGACTAAAAAGGATTTTTCCTGCTCTACTCCCCATCATCCAATAGAAATTGGAGCCGGCTGGAGGGTTTCCCGGTCCACCTCAGGGCGTACTGAACCAACCAGTCGGGACTGCCCCGGTAGCTGACTTTTTTCCACTGCCCCAGGACGATGCCCCAGAAGAGCACCAAGGCTCCTCCAAAGAGGAGTATTCCCCAAAAAGGTATCTGGGACCAGCTAAAGCCGAAAGCTTCCACCAACCGGACCAATCCCATGGCCGTCAAAGGCGAAAGGAAAAAAATAGTCAGGGGAAGACGCCCAAAAGACCGCAAAGGACGGGAAATAATTCTGAACCAACCGGTGGTGGTTCCGGGCTGCGGGTGAGCGGCCTTTAGAATAATCAGGGCAAAACTGAAGAGAAAGGTTAAATCCAAAGCCTGGAGGAAGGGAATCCATCCCACCATCTCAGGATTGGCCCCTAAAGCCTGAAAACCAAGAAGGGCGAGAGGTACTACAAAGGCTAAAATAACAGCCACGGGTGCTTCCCAGGGACGTTTTTTGGTAACTAAGAGCAGACCTAAAAGCCCCCCCCAAAACAACGTTGCCAAAGAGAGCATCACTGGAAAAAATCCTTGAAAGAGTAGTTTTCCGGCTAAAAATAGGGGACTTGGCAATGTCACCGTGCCGGTTAAAACCGCCCCAAAAGTGAACACCATGGCCAAGGAAGCCATGATTATCCAGTGGGACGTGAAGTGTTCTTCCACATCCTTTCGAAATACCCAACGTAAGACTAAGCCAAAAACCATCAGTCCCAATCCTAAGGATGTTACCAGATCGCTAAGCGCCCAGGATTCCCAACCAGACCAGGAACCGAAGCCCCATTGAGATCCGAGAAATCCCCAGGTGCGCCCAAGAGGGACAGACCTCGCTAGCCCCTGACTAAAAATCCATTTCCCCAAAAGCCCCACCAGGATCAGCAAAAGGGAATGGAAAAAAGTCCAACGATAGACCAATTGCCAGGGGTGTTTATGAGTTCGTTGCAGGGCTGTCACCGTCAGGGTCGCACCGGAAACGAATCCGAAAAGTGGCAGGAGAAACTGCCAATAAACCACCAATTCATCTTTCAAGGGTAGATACTGTCCAAAAGTGAGAACCAAACACAGGACCACGCCAAAGCCCCTTAAAAAATCTAAACCGGCAAATCTGATCATTTCTTTTCTCCCGAAGGTTTTAATACTTGTATCACAGGATCCAGGAGGGTGAAATTCAGAGGCCAGGCATCCTTTTCCACCCAAAAAGGCTCGCCGTCGATATTCGCAGGGAGCTTCCCATCCGCCCGAACCTCCACCCGGTCCGCAGATAAAAGTTCCACCCATTCCAATTGTTCATGGAGACCGGCAAAAAGCAGCTCGCTGAATTTAAAGAGCTTGGTGATGGGTGCCCGGCGGACAAGACAGATATTCCGGTGATCTGGAAGAACTTTTTTACCCGCCCCATAGGTTCGGTTTCCTGTTACCCCGAAGGCCCCGAGAAACATATCTCCTTGAACCCGATGGACTTCTTTTCCTTGACGGAAGAAACGAAGATCCCAGGTGGGATTTCCCACCACCGGTCCATAAAGCAAGCCCGCAACCTGGGTCATCAGGGTATAAAAATTTCCGGGGAGGATTTTTCGTCCCAAGGCATTCAGTTCCACGATATAAGCATCCAATCCCACGGAAGAAATATTAAAGCCGTAACCTGGCTCCTTTAATCCCCCCCCCTCAATTTTCCAGGAATGAATGAGCTGTTGGGAAAAATTCCCCGCAAGAACCCGGGCTACCCCTTCCCAATTCCCCACATCCGCCCCGTCATTTCCCGTGCCCATGGGAAGTCGGAAGACCGTGGTGCTTTTCTGAATTTTTTCATTTTGATGCAGGAGGGCTTCCAAAACGTACCGGGCTGTCCCATCCCCCCCGGCGACTAAAATCAACCGGGCTTCGGGGGGAGTTTCATCCTCCGTCAGGATTTCTTTTACCAGGGCAGTTTCACACCCAGGACCGGGGGTTAAATGGGTACGAAAATGGATCAACCCGGTTCTACGGGGTTCATCTAAACGCTCTGGGAGGATTCTTGTGACCCTTTCCAATTCATCCATGATGCCTTTGCGGATTTTTTCCTGATTAAAACTCCCACTGTGGGGGTTTATAATCAGGTCCACACTGAGTTCCTGGTCTTGAGCAAAGGTGGTGTCTTCCACCAGTAAATAAAGAAAGCTCTGAAAGGCGTTGATGTCCCGTTCTTTTTTCGTCATGGGGAGATTCTAACATTCCTGGACGGGGATTGAAAGGCCCTCTATAATAGTACTATGCCAGTGCGTAAAAAAGTTGCCTTTTATTCCCTAGACCTCTCGAACACCTTCAACGAGCTTCTTTATCAGGGTGTTTTAGATGGGGTAAAAGATAGGGGAATGGAACTGGCAGTCATCCATGGGGGCCAACTTCAAGGCCCCCACAGTTTTGAAACCGGCAGAAATTTTCTTTATAAACTTTTCAACCACCAGGATTTTGACGGGCTTATCCTTCCCAATATTTTCAGCTTTATTCCTGAAGATGAGCAGTCCCGCATGGTGGCAAGCCTTTCGCCCCTTCCCTTGGTCACCATCGGCCATCAAGTTGCCGGTCACCCCAGTATCCTGGTGGACAACCGATCAGGGTTTTCCCAGCTCATTACCCACTTGATCGAAGTCAGAAAAATTAAAAAATTTGGACTCATCACCGGTCCCCGGTACCATCACGATTCCATTGAGCGATTGGAAACCTTTTATTCAACCTTAGAAAACCATGGCATCCCCTGGGATAAAGAAAGGGAATACGAAGGAACCTGGGGTCTGACCTCCGGTTCCCAGGGCGCCAGATACCTATTTAATCGTACCGGGCGGGATATGGAAGCCCTGATCTGTTTTAACGATACCATGGCCATCGGTGCCCTCCAGGAAATCACCCGGCAAGGCCTGAAATGTCCCCGGGACATTCTTCTTACGGGGTTTGATAATACTTACGAAAGCCGCAATACCAACCCCCCATTAAGCACCATCAGCTTCCCCGTGTACCAGATGGGAAGGTTGGCGGTGCTGGAACTGGATAAAATTTTGAAAAAGGAAACCCCCGCCGTTTTAACCGATGCGGTTTCCCGAGTCGTGATTTCCCGGGTCCAACTTCGCCGGTCCACGGGAGATGACACCATGGAAGGCGCCGTAAATCTCCAAAGACTCCCCCTGAAATCTCCCCACGCCGGGGCTTTTATTCCTGGCGGTGTCGTGGAAACAGCCCTGGTGTCCCAGTTTTTAGAAATGGCCCGGGGACTTTGGACCGACACAGCTATTCAAGATCTTAGACAAAACATCAGAGATATGGTTCACCAACTTTCCGCGACTTTGGAAAGGGGACAGCCGGATCTTTTCATCCATTTTTGCCGTGATCTTTTTCATACTTGGCTCCAAGAAGGTAAAGATCTGGAACCTTGGAACTACATCCTGGAAAATCTTGCTAAAAACATTCGCACTAAAGATTCCTTAATAAATCGCCAAGCTTTGAAGCAAACCATCACCGAAGGTTTGTTTGTGTTACAAGAAACAGAAAGTATCGCCCTCACCAATGAACGCATACAAGAAAGAATTTTCACCACCCGGATTTTGGATCTGGGGGAAGAACTCTCAGCGGCCTTCACAGAACAACAAATCCTGCGGGCTCTTCAATCCTTTTTACCCGACGTGGGCATACATAAATGCCTGCTTGTCCGCATGGATCCTAAAAAAACGCCCCTCACCGGGAAGATCTTTATGGATTGGGGAGCATCCCAATTGGACTGGTCCCCGTCGGAAGCCACAAAAAAAAGTGAGGTCTTAGCCCATCCCAGGCTATTAACCCAGGACTTTCTGAACAATGTTCCTCACTACCTCATAGAGCCGCTCCAAGTGCGGGACGAATTCATCGGGTACATGGCCGTGGATCTCCCCTTTCAACCGGGTTTGCTCATCAAAAACCTAAGATTCCAAATTTCCACATCCCTGATCATCTCCGAACTTATCAGGGAAATCCAAGCCCATAGCCAAAGCTTGGAAGATAGGGTCGCCCAAAGAACCACGGATTTGAAAACCGCCAATGATAAGCTCCTGGTGGAGATGAACAAAAGGGAAAAAGTAGAATCGGAGCTCATCCGGTCCCGGAATTTGGAATCCCTGGGACTTTTAGCTGGGGGCATCGCCCATGATTTTAACAACCTTCTCACGGCCATTATGGGAAATGCCTCCCTTTTGGATATGGGTAATTTGGAACCCGGAGAGGTGGAGCACTGCGTCAGGGATATCCTGAATGCCAGTCTCCGGGCTCGGGACCTGACCCAGCAGCTGCTGACCTTTTCCAAAGGAGGGTCCCCCATCAAATCCCGGACAAGTTTAGCTTTGGTGGTGGAAGAGACCGCCCGTTTTACCCTCCGGGGACAGTCAACGAAACCAGATTTCACTTTTCCCGCGGACCTTTGGGATGTGGAAGCGGACAAGGGTCAACTTTCTCAAGTGGTGAATAATATTGTGATCAATGCGGTTCAGGCCATGCCCCAGGGGGGAATGATTCATTTCACCGCGGAGAATCTTAAGTTGGTCGAAAGCGATCCGCCCTTAGTACCGGGGGATTATGTTAAACTGATCATAAGGGATGAGGGGCCGGGTATCCCGGAAATAGTAGTAGAGAGAATTTTCGACCCCTACTTCACCACAAAAAAGGACGGGAACGGACTAGGTTTAGCCACATCCTTGGGCATCATAAAACGCCACGGGGGTCAGATCACAGTGGATACAGGCCTCCATAAAGGTACGGCATTTATTATAATTCTCCCGAAAGCCCGACACAAGCCTGACGCAGAACCGACACACATAAAATCCCAAAAAACCACCCAATTAAAAATACTGCTCCTGGAAGATCAAGAGACCGTTAAAACTGTGATGGTGAAACTTCTGGAAGAATTGGGGCATCAGGTAATCACCGCCTGTGATGGACAGACCGCCGTGGAACTCTTTCAAAAGGCGGAAGAAACCAAGCCCATGGATTTAGCTATTTTAGATTTGGTCATACCGGGGGGATTAGGAGGAGCGGATACCTTAAAAATTCTCCGGTCCCTGAAACCTGAACTTTACGCCATCGCCAGTTCCGGTTACAGCGAACAGGGAGGAATAGGGAACTTCAGTACCATGGGGTTCAATGCTCTACTTCCAAAGCCCTTTCAATTGGATGACATCAGAAGGGTTCTCGGTGACTATATTTCTGGGAGAAAAAAATGACCTTGGGTAGCCGATCTAGTAAAAGGAAACCGTCTCTTTATCAAGTAATATAGATTAGTATGAACTCCATGGGGACACACCCCTCATCTTCCCCCGGTGAGCAGGGATCTCAAACCTGGAAAAAATCGGTTCATGGTACGATCCAAGGCAATTAAAGACAGGATAATTCCGGCAGGGAGAAGAAAGTAAAGAAGTAGCTGGTCACCCACCTGGTTTTTGGTCATACTAAGAAAAAAATCTGTCCATAAGGGCAGCAGGGGAACGTGGCCCAAAAAAATAATCATGGTGGTTTCACCCAATTTAAAAGGACGCACATCCTGGGATTTTCGGGTCAGGTGGTCGTACCCATACCAAAACACCCCTACACCTAAAATCTCTATGGGAAAATATAAAAGCCCTGATACCACTGCCTCTTGTGCTGAAAAAGCCACCCGCAAAATAAGTAGGAAGATCCACAGGGCTGTGAGGATTTCCCAAGCATGCCTACTGATCCTCCGATCCACCCTCCCTGGGGTCAGACCTACTCGGCAACCCCAGAGAAAAAAGAACAAACCCGTGGTATTAAAAATCGAAAGGGATAGATTTGTCGCCGCCAACACCAAACTTATGGCTAAGAGTCCACGCCCAAGCCATTTATTATTCAATAAAAAGAACCAGAGGGGAGCCATTAATATAAACAGGAAAAGATCCCGCAGATACCAAAGCTGATAGGCTGCCGGGCTGATGAGATATCCGATTAAATATTGATCCCAGGTCATTTCCGCCATCCAGGGTGCTACGGTCAATTGAGTCCAAGGAACCAGAAGAAACCCAAGAATCACCAGGATGCCCAAGGTATTCCAAATTAAATAAGGTACCAAAAGGGTTCGAACCCTATCCATGAGCTTTCGCAGATAGACCTGAAGAGTCCCATCGTAGGTTCTGAAAAGCAAATAACCAGAGATCAGGAAAAACAGGGGGACGGCAAACCGGGCGGCACCGTTAGAAATAAAAAATTGGATAAATGAAGAAATGTTCCAACCTTCTTCCATCCAGCTCCCCGGCTGAAGGTACCGGGGTTGAGAATTGAAAGCGTGGATCCAGACCACTGCCAAAATACTTAAAAAAGAGAGCACCTTTATTTTTCTAGTGAGGTAATTATTCATATCAAATCCCCGGTAAGTTCCAAACTAAAGAGGGAATATTTTTCTCAAGGCTGGTGTAATAACGCTGAACCACGGGATCCTTATCCTCCACCTTCAAAAGCTCCTGGAAAAGTTTCTTTGCCGAGGGATAATCACCGGACTCAAACAGTGCAACAGCTTCTAAAAAGGCGGTTTTTTGGGTGTACTTGACCCCGAAAAGTGGATCGGATGTTTCAGAAAGGATTTCATGCACCGCCAGGCTTTGAACCTTTCCCCTAACGGTGATCGTCCCCAGGTATCTCTGGGTAAAAAGAAGATCATGCCCCGGGATCTGGTTCAGAGTGACTCCGGAAGTGAGAATGGGGACACCGACCACCTTGGTCAAGGCCTCCAACCGACTGGCGATATTCACCGCATCGGAGATGACTGTGGAATCCATCCGCTTTTCCTCACCTATGGTTCCCATGATCAATGACCCGGAATGAAGTCCGATACCGGTCTCCAAAGGAGGATACCCTGCCCGTTTTCGCCCCTTGTTATATTCCATAAAGCTGGTACGCATCCTCAGGGATGATAGCAGGGCATCCGCAGGATTCCGGGGGAACAGGGCCATGATGGCGTCACCGATGTATTTATCGATGATCCCTCCGGACTCCCGGATGATGGGGGCCATTCGACTGAGATAAGAATTGAGAAGCCGGAAATTTTCATCCGGACTTAGACTTTCCGAGAGGGTGGTAAAGTTCCGGATATCCGTAAACAGTACCGTCATTTCCTTTAAGACCCCATCCCCCAATTGAATCTCCGTAATGGATTCCTTACCCAGAAACGAAAGAAATTCCTGGGGAACAAACCGGGAAAGGGAGGAATTCAAAGCAGTGAGTTCCAGTTTTTTCCCTTCCAGCTCCGCAGAATAGGTTTCCAACTCCTTGTAGAGCCGGGCACCACGGATGGCCAGGGACAGAAACATGGACATTTCCACCGCAAAAAAACCAATGCTTTGGAACCAGGCGAAGGGTTCGGTTCCCAAAATGAAATAAACCACATCGTAGGATCCGAAGGCCACTCCCAAGATGGCCCCCACCATGATGGGCACCGCATCCTTGTTTCCTGAAAAGGTAGCCCGCAAAACCATGTATACGGAAAAAAGAAAAGCTCCCAGAAGGGGCATTAGAATTATTTTGAAACGCTCATCCAATCCAGTCTCATGGGGGGCAAGAAAGACAAAAGCCGCCGCACCAAGACCCAAAAAGGTTATGAAGGACCGAAACCACCAATTTTTATGAATGCTGAAGTATTCCGTATAAAATAGGACGAGGAACAACATGGAGAGCGGAAGACCGGCTTTGGCCATATGGCGAACGGTTTCCCCGTGGAGGACGGCATTTCCCAATCCAATTTCCAGAAAATAACGCCCCA
>CAZUXL010000043.1:0-11224 GCA_964624355.1 uncultured Spirochaetales bacterium | reverse complement strand
ACAGCCCCATAAAAATACTGGAGAGGGCAAAAAGGAGGTTCGCCACGTAATTGCGCCGGTAAATGAACTGGAGTAGGAAAAACACCCCCGCAAAAATATTGATTGTACCAAATACAAAATACAAAGTGGAATTGAAAATCTCTGTAATACCTGTTTCAAAAAGAAAGTCTTTTTGCCCCCCGAAGGAGGTTTCGGAAAGAGGCATACGGGGACCTGCATAGTAGGATCGCAGGGTAATTTCATCCGTACCATCTCCTTTGAGGAGGTTCATGGGAAGGCGGACGACGAGGGGTTTGGCTATTTGAACAAAATATTCCGGGGGGAATTTCCCCCGGGTGTGGAGGAGAACCCCATTAAGATAAACTTCTGCAGGAGCAAAATATTTCCCCAAAAAGAAGTAAACCGGTTCTTGGGGAGGCTTCACCGAATCCAGCTTCAACCTTAGGAAAAACCACCCGCCTTTTTCTGGAAGTCCCAGTTGTTCTCCTGGACGAATGGAAATGGGAACCCCTTTTCCATCCTCACCCAGGGTATAGGTCCAACCGTCCACCACGGGAAGACGACCACGGGTAATATCCAAATTGACCGCTCCCACCGGAACGGGTAACCAAAGTAAGACTAAAAAAGCTCCCATTAGAGCCTTGGAGGAAAGCTTCGCTGACATAGTGCCCTCATTATACCATGGACTTGACGACTTTGGGGTCGGGTCTTCATACTCCCCCCATGTCAAACTTACAAACTTTTTTAACCCGGATCTTCGCCCTTGCTCTCTTGGTTACCCTAGCCATCCTGGCCTTAATCGTGGTTCAGCAGATTTGGCACCCCCTAGATCCCTTTATTAATTTTATCAATCAGGACTTGGATGTGGCGGGAAGCACTCTAAAATCCGAGGTGGTGGGGGGAATAACCCTGGGTGCCCTGGCGGTTTTTGTGATTCTACTCCTGATTCCGATTTTGACCCCCGGAGTGAATACCCGGGCGTTTCTCACCGCATTTTTCCGGGGAATTCTAGCCTCATCGGTTTACTTGGCCACGGATTTTTTCTACGGAAAAATGGAAAATCTAGGACGATTTTACCTTTTGGCAGCCATGGCCGGAGCCATCATTGTGACCTTCATTTTGGTGGAAATTATAGTTCTCAGCGGCCGGAGGATGGAACAAAAGTCCCTACGCACGGATATTATGGCGTCAATTGCCTCAGGTATGGCCTTCAGTCTCATAGTGAAACTGACGAGTTTCGGTTGGGAGTCTTTTCACAGGTTATGGGGATGACAAAGTCTTACTTTTTTTAAGGGATTTATGGCCTATCAACCAATCATGAAATTCTTTCATGGGTACCGGTTTTGAATAAAGCCACCCCTGGGCATAGGTACAACCGGCGAGTTTCAGGTGGCCTTCTTGAAATTTTGTTTCCACCCCCTCGGCGGTGATATCCAGTTCCAAGGATTTACCCATGGAAATAATCGCATCTACAATTTGATAGTTTGCGTTGGTTTCTCCCAATGGACGGATGAAGCTTTGGTCGATTTTCAAATTATTGACCCGTAGTCTATGAAGATAACTAAGGCTGGAATATCCGGTTCCGAAATCATCGATGGCCAGGCGAAAGGACCAATCCCTCAGGGAATCCAAGACCTTTTGAACCGTGGGATTTTGCCCCATCAGGATTCCTTCGGTGATTTCAAATTCCAAGTTTTCAGGACTCAAACCGTAAATTTTATGGGTGTGGTTAATAAATTCCGGTAACGTTTCATCCGTCAGGTCGATGGGGGACAAATTGATGGCAAATCCTAAACCTTTAAGGCTGCCCAAGATATTTTGAAGTTCTCCCAACTCCTTGAAGGATTGCTCCAATACCCACCGGGTAATATTTTTAATAAACCCTGACTGCTCCGCCAAGGGTATGAAAATATCCGGTCCCACGGCTCCGTATTTTTCACTTTTCCATCGCAGCAAAATCTCCGCACCCTGGCATGAATCGTCGGAAAGGCGGATCTTCGGATGATAAACCAGGGTTAATTCATTCCGTATAATGGACATTTTTAAATCTTCGCTTAAAATAAACTGCTTCTGCTCCGAGGCAAAGTGCTCTTCATCATAGAAGGAAATCTGACCATCGGAACTGCCTTTTCGGTTTAATGTGGCCATGAGGTTTGACAGAAGCTTATTCCCAGAAACTCCATCCTGGGGATACCGGGTCACAGCCAATTCGGTCTGTATGCTCACGTGATTACCGTCGATTAAAATGGGATCTTCCAACTTTAATTCTAAACTGTGACCGTAGCGAACCAATTCTTCAATTTTATTCAGGGGACTGATCAAGATAAACAAAGTGCCGGAATACCTCCCTGTCAGGCTTTTGGGAGGGGATTCCAGGTTTAATCTCTTAGCTAATTTTGTCAGCACTTCATCCGCCAGAGAACTTCCCAGGTTGGCGTTAATCCGATGGAAATTGAGAATTTTTACTCCCAAGACACTGAAATTTCGCTTGCGCCTCTCGGATTGGGGTACCATCTCATTTAAGTACTCTTCAATTTTTGTTCGGTTGGCCAAGGTTGTCACAGGATCCAGATAAGCAGCCCGGGAGAGGTGACGAACGAGGGAGTGCTGGTAAATTACCGAGATAACACCCAATAGGGAGGCAATAAAAAAAGCCGAGAGATAACTCCAGGTCAAAGCGGGATCATTGAAAATGGACTGGGGACCATAGGCCCCTCTCCAAACCTGAACAAGAGCCCCGAAAAATAAAAAGAGGGGGAGAAAAACACCACCCCGGACCCCGATGACGTGGAACATTATGGAAAAACCCGCAACAAAGTAAAGAAATCCGAACCCCCTCACCCCCCCAGTATGGATGATAAGACCCAGAGCTAAGATGCTCACGGCCACAGAAACTATATTTTTAACCATTCGCAGGCTGCGGGTCCATAAAAACGACCCCAAGGCCATGGTTATCAGGACTAAAAAAACACTTTCCGCAATGACCATGAGATAAGTGCCTTCTTGAAAATCCCTGATGACGTTAAGGGGGACAGCCACAAAAGAGACCATGAAAATTGTGTAGAGGCAGATGATGGACACCTGGGACTGCATGGGCACGGTGCTGGATTCGTTGTGGACTTCAAAGAGGAAGTTTCTAATCTTTTCCAGATTCATCCGTGAACGATCTCCCTGGCTCTGGGGCAATTCTTATACAGAAAAATCAAAAAGTCAAATCTAAAACTTTCTACCTGAGGTAGAGGTGATGCGGAACCCCGGTTCGGCTTGATGAAACCGATTATGCTTCCTTAACCACAATCAAACTTGTACCAGCCGCCAAAACCAGGGCAGCTCTAAAATGAATGTATGGGAGAAGGCCGAAACAGACTTGGGTCCATCTGGGAATAGACCCCGATTGCAGAAGCCCGCGATTCCCATTAACCAGGGGTGATGTTATACTTTCAACCAATGACATGCTGTAAGTTCCACTCCCAGGCTTTTCTCCTGGTACTTCTCGCTGTTCTTGGAGGATGCCTCCTGCCAACTTCCGAACAGGGTATCCCTATGCAAAAACTCTCAATGATGGGCAGGGGCGCTGTACTCCACCAGCACGGTGCCTACGCTTATCGACTGGGGGGCAGGAACCTCGACGGCAGTTTGTCCAAGGAAGTCTGGTCCTGCCCTCTAGATTCCTTGGAGATCCCCGGTTCCTGGACAAGAACGGCTGACCTCCCCATGGCTCTCTCCTTCATGGGTGTTTATTCAGCCGGTTCTATCCTTTATCTGGCAGGGGGAGAAGATGAGACCGGTCCCCGTCGGGAGGTTTATTACACTCTTATCCAAAACGGTGGACAACTGGGATTCCCCACCGGCACGCCCTGGATAACCAGCCCACACCCCCTACCAGTTCCCCTGAGCCGGGGGGCATCGGTGATGAACGATGGCAGGATTTTTCTCATCGGAGGGCTCACCGGTCAAGGTGATGAACAGCGGGTCTTGGATACGATTTTTCAGGCCCGGATAGCCATGGATCTCCAGTTGGGGCAGTGGTACCAGTCCCCTGCCCGTTTGCCCTCCCCACGGCAACTCACCGGTGCTGTCGTACAAAAGGGACGTATATACTTAGCCGCGGGAGATGACCTTACTTCAGCCTTAACCGACACATTTTCTTTCAGGCTCGGGGAACACGGACTTCTGGACGATCTCCAGCTAAGCCCCCCCTTGCCCCTGGGCCTCTCCATTCCCCTTCTCCAGTCCTCTGGAGATGATCTTTTGATCCTGGGGGGGCGGAACCTACAGGGGGACTCCACCGGAGTCTTCCGTTTAGTCCCAGGTTCCACCGCATGGGTTGCAGAAGTCGATAACGCTCAGGAGCCCATCCAAGTACCGGCCTTAGGAGCGAGTTCCTTGATTTCCGCAGGTAAACTTTTTTATTTAAACAGTTCTGTCCACGAATCCCCCGATACTCTGGGGACCTATGGACTGGGGAATTTCAATCCCCTCCATCCGGGAATATTCCCAGGAAGCGGCCTTGTGAACAACCGACAAGTGATTTTCACCTGGAACGAACCGGGGACGGTTGTACGATACCGTGTCATTCTTTCCGGAGAGTCCCTTCCTCCGGCGCTAAATTCCAATGACTTCGTGCTTTCCACCTTCAAGATTGAAAGTCCTTTCCGCATGGTCTTCCAGGGATTTTCAGCCTCTGGGGTTCCTTCAGCACTTGTGTTCCGGGACTATACACCTCAAACTCTCGGTCTGATTGCCTATATCAATGAGACCCTGGTTGTCGAGGCAAGCCCGGAGCTTAGGAGCTTGGAAATGAAAAACAAGTTTTCAGAAACCGAGTGGACACACCAGACCACCGTTTGGTACAAAATCCTTATCACCAGCCTACAGGCTTACAAAACGTTACATCTGATCTGGCAGGATAGGGAATCCCTATTGGCTGGGGGCTACACTGCCAGAGTTCAACTGAGCCTATTTGAGGCTGACCGCTTAAGCTGGGTTTTAACCACTGCAGGAAACCCGGTCAACCGCCTGGACGGCTCTATCGAAAGCCCCGTAAGCGTGAGCCTGGGAGAAGGGGAATACTATTTGAAACTCGAATCCCTGGACATCCTCCCCCCCCCTGAGGCGGCTCCCTTGAACCTAGGGTTTTCCCTGCGAAGAGTGGACTAAAAAAAAGGGCAGACCTTTTGGCCTGCCCCTCTCCCGAAATTGGTAGGTATTACTTGATCAGAACGTTGGATGACCAGGTAACAGGGGTATGATTTTTAGCTGTCCAATTGGCCGAGGCTGGAGTGAAGGTCAGTGGATAAGTTACTTCAGAAGTATCATTGGGGGAAAGCCAGATAGAATTGATCCCAAAGTAAAACTTGATCCGGTCACCACTGGAAAGTCCTGTAACAGGAATCTTCAACTCGTAATATGATGTCGCTGCAGAATTGTCCGCATAGGCGAAAAACCCGGAAACATTGGTCTTCCAAGCCACATCGGTTGTCCAAGCGGTTCCAGCTCCGTCCACAACCTTGGTAAAATACCCTGGAGTGGCTTCACTCAATTTGATAAAGATTGTCCCTGTAGGGTTCCATCCTGAAGCCCAGGTTTCACCATTGCTAAAAACCAACTCTCCGAACACTGGAAAACCTGCGGAGGCTACATCATTGATCTGGTAAAGAACATAGACATTCCGACTCCACGATTTGAGACTTGTATCGGAGGTAATCCCCAAATAAAGGTTGGTCGCGTCGTTGGTTACTTTAAGGCTGGTAAAATCGGCATCTGCTAAGGTTGAGGCAGGCAGGAACTCTGTGGCCCCCGTAAAGTCCCCCAAAGCCCCATCGATTGTGATAGTGGGGAAGGCCGATACACCCAGATTAAGAGTTGTGCTGGCGGTAACGTTCAACAGGGTGTTTCCACCGGCTAAGGCCACATCGGAAACGTCCAAAGCCCGGACACCAAAATAGTGATTTCCTGCGGAGAGACCCGTCACCGAGAAAGCGTAGGGAGCTGAGGTATCGGTGGTATTAAACACCACAGCACCTGCGGCATCCACCACCCTCAGTTGTACCTGGGTGGTGAGCCCTGGTAAAGTAGCAACCCGGCCGCCCCCAGCGGAGAGTTCATCCAAGGTAACCTCGACGGTAAGAGTATCACCGGCAATTAAGGACGGGTTGGGACCGGTGCAAGCTGTAGCCAATAAGGCCAATAGGGATGATAATCCAAAATAAAAGAAGGTCTTTACTATTTTTTTCATATTCTTTACCTTATTCCACTACGACACTGACGGTGTATTGTTGAGTCAGATCCCTGACATTACCCAGTTCCTGTAGGATCGGAGCTTCGTAAATCATTTTTGAGTCCTTCGACACTTCAGCTTGCATAGAGTTATCTGTCATTATGCACTCCCTATTTATATTTAGTCATATTATTTTCAGACCAATGGTAAAATTTGTCAAGGTATATATTAAACCATAAATAATCCACCTGGGAACAATTTTTGAACTAAGCCACAAGTTTTACAAATACCACCCTTGCATTTTATTTTTCACCACGGTATCTTTTACGTAAGGCACCGACGGAGACGAGTACTTTTGAACCGGACCACGAGAGAGGGCTTCCAAATCCTGGAAACAGGTGGGCTGGAAGGAGCCTGGTCACGAAAAAAGGAAAACCCCTCCTGAGCCGTTCCCCGAAATCTGGAACTTAGAATTGGAAACCAGAAATTAGATGGAACCGTCCTCCACGAAACGGAACTGAGAGTGCGCCGGGTTTAATCCGGCGAAGTAAGGTGGAACCGCGGAAGGCATGGCCTTTCGTCCTTACGAATTTTCTAAATAGAAGATTCGCAGGGGCGGAAGGCCTTTGTGTTTCTAAGAGGTACCTTATGGCCATGACTTTAGCAGCCCAAGAGCGGCTTGCCCAGGATGAAAACCTGTTTAAAAAACGCCATTCCCTCGCCCATGTGATGGCGGAAGCAGTGATCCACCTGATTCCGGAGGCGCAAATTGCCATCGGGCCTCCCATCGATAACGGTTTTTACTACGATTTTGAATTGCCCCGGCAACTCAAAGAAGAAGATCTGGAAAAGATCGAAGCTGAAATGAAACTCATTCTGAAAACCAAGGCTAAATTTGAAAAAACCGTGGTGACTAAGGCCGATGCGGCCAAGGTTTTTCAGGGTCAGACCTATAAAATGGAGATGCTGAAGGCCCTTCCTGAGAATGAAGAAATCTCCCTCTACCAATCCGGTCAATTCATCGACCTCTGCCGAGGCCCCCACGTGGAGGATACCAGCCAGCTCGATCCCACAAGCTTCAAACTGGTGAAACTGGCGGGTGCTTACTGGAAGGGGGATAACACCCGGCCCATGCTCCAGAGGGTTTACGCCTACTGTTTCCACAATGGGTCCCAGCTTAAGGATTACATGAACTTTCTGGCGGAAGCGGAAAAACGGGATCACCGGAAAATAGGGACTGCCCTGGATCTTTTCCACACCGATGAAGAAAATCCCGGCCAGGTTTTCTGGCATGCTCCCGGATGGACCGTTTACCGGATTATTGAAGACTACGTCCGGGGAAAGATCACGAAAAATGGTTATCAGGAAGTAAAAACCCCCTCTGTGATGCCCAAAAGCCTTTGGGAGCGCTCCGGTCACTGGGCTAAATACCGGGATGCCATGTTTGTCACCGAAAGTGAGAAGCGGGAGTTTGCCCTGAAACCCATGAACTGTCCAGGACACATCGAGATATTCAAAATTGGGACCAAGAGTTACCGGGATCTCCCCCTGCGCATGGCCGAATTTGGATCGTGCACAAGAAATGAGCCCTCCGGAGCCCTCCATGGAATCATGCGGGTCCGGGGATTTGTCCAGGATGATGCCCATATTTTCTGTACCGAAGACCAGATCAGTACTGAAGTGGCGGCCTTCGTGTCTCTTCTCAAGGAAATTTACCTGGATTTCGGCTTCGGAGAAGACAAGATTATTGTGAAATTCTCCACCAGGCCCGATGTACGGGTCGGGGATGATGCAACTTGGGACCGGGCAGAAAGTGCCTTGGCAGAGGCTTGTAAAAAAGCATCTTTGGAATACATTGTGGCTCCCGGTGAAGGGGCCTTCTACGGTCCCAAACTAGAATTCACCCTGGTCGATGCCCTCGGCCGCCACTGGCAATGCGGAACCATTCAAGTGGATTACCAACTTCCCTCGGGGGACCGACTCAATGCGGAATATACGGGAGAGGATGGACTAAAACATCACCCAGTCATGCTCCACAGGGCCATTTTGGGTTCCTTGGAGAGATTTATCGGTATCTTGATAGAACACCATGCCGGGGCCTTTCCCGTATGGCTCTCCCCCGTTCAGGCCGTGGTGGTTCCCGTTTCCAATGTTTTTGATCAGCAGGCGGCCAACCTGGCACTCCAGCTCAGGGAAATGGGGTTCCGAGTGGAAGCAGACCTGAGTGATGACCGGATGAACAACAAAATCCGGAAGCAGCAAGCATTAAAGGTTCCCTACCAGCTTATTTTGGGTGGACAGGAAGTGGAACTAAACACTGTCTCCCTCCGGAGTAGATCTGGGGAACAAAAAAATGGCCTTCCCTTTGAGGAATTCCTAAATTTCCTAAAGGAAAAAATCGCCACAAAATCTGATATTTAATTTTTCCGCAGAAGGAAACCTCCTTACAATATCTAATTAGTTAAAAAGGGCCATTATCTGCGCAGATTTGGCCTTTTTTATTGTTTATCACCCTAAATAGTGCTAATATTATGTTTGCAGAAGGATGGCAAAGTGTACGCAGTTAAGCTTTCGCCCGATAACCTGAGCGGAATTGAGATGATCGACAGGGATCATGAACTCCTCATGAGTATCTGTAACGAATTGTTCGAAACCCAAAATCGCCTCGGGGCTCACGACCAAATTGAGGCCCTTCTTAAACGGCTATTAGACCATTTGGAGCAGCACTTTAAAAGTGAAGAGGATTTTCATCGTGGGGCAGGTTACCACAAAGCACAATCCCACCAAGTGGAGCATCGGGATTTATTGATAAAGACCCGGTCACTCATGGGCAAACATAAGAATGGGATCCTTTCCTTTGGTGATTTGTATAAATTTATAGCCCTGGAAGTGGTAAAAGAACATCTCGAAATTCAGGATAAGGACTTTCATACTTTTATTAAAAAATAAGAACAGAACCTTTTGTCTGGGAAGTTAATTTCTTTAATTTCTTGAATTGCCCGAGAGGGAAAAACAGTGTACTTTGTAGGGAGGGAGACATGAATGACCCCAGAACTGCAATTATTAATAGGGGCCTGTGCCCTAGCTAGAGGTCTGACCCCGGTCCCCACCCTCCCCATAGAGCCTATAGATTTAAAGGAACTGCTGGATCTGGCAAAACGTCACAAGGTTCTAGACGCCCTCTCGCCTTTTTTTAAGACCCGTCCGCAGCTGACCACTCCTGATTTTATGGCTTCATTAAAAAAAGAGCTGCAGGCAAAAGCCATGCATTCCACCCTGATAATAGAAGAATGGAAGAATGTCACCAAAAACCTGGAGGCAGAAGGTTTTCCCGTGATGTCCCTGAAAGGTCCCGCCCTTTCCCTTCAACTTTATGGTAAACCTAATTTTCGGGAAATGAGGGATCTGGACTTCATAGTCAACACTAGAAATCTCCACACCCTCCTACCAGCGATGAAAAAAATTGGTTACGATCCGGAATACTTCCAGAGCTCCTACTCTGCATACCAGGAGAAACTTTTTCGTAAGTGTGTTCATCACATGGAATTCCGAAAATCTGGGCACCCCGTGGACGTGGAGATTCATAGTCAAACTTGGAAAGTTACTGAAGACTCGTTCCCTGTTACGGTCGCGGAGCTTTTTCAGCATTCCCAGACCTTGGATTGGGAAGGTCAAACCTACAGAATACCAGGAGAGGGCTACCATTTTGCCTATATGCTCACCCATGGGTCCACCCATGCCTGGTGCCTGCTTCATTGGGTTCTGGATTTTGCCGTCCTCTGGAATCAATCCGATGACAAGATATTTGAGGAATTTCTGGCTGTGGTTAAGAAATACTCCTTGGAAGGTCATTTCCAAGTAGCCCACCAAATAGCAGGAAAATTTTTCCTATTGACACCCCGAGCCTGTGTATCCCCGAAGGATTTAGAACCCACCTATGAAATAAAAAAATTCTCTTCCTTTTGTTTAAGTCAATTCCATGAGGCTGGAAGAAAGTTAACAGGGCTTAGGGGATTAAAAAAGAACACCTTTCTCTTTAGACTCTTCAGCCATAAATCCACCTTTTGGAATCAAATTTACAGACTGATCATTCCTAATCTCAACGATATTAACAGCGTTATTCTCCCGAACTCTTTAGGTTTTCTCTATTATTTCCTTCGTCCCTGTCTTTTTATTTACCGGCTGACGATTCGCATCTTGAGGATTTTTCACCTGACAAAACAAGAGGTTTGAATTGAATTATTACCAAGCCTTTTCTTCCCGAATCGCCTCCCCCTGGACTCTCAATTTACCTTCCGTTGTTTCTGCGGACAGCGCGGAGCTGACATTTTTCCAGGATAATTCCCTAAAGTTGGACTATCCCCTTCCCTATACCTTGGGAAAAATCACTTATGGGACTTTTGGTGACAATGTGGGAGTCCACATCCCTTGGGTGGGGGATTTTGAAATCCGGGGTTCCGATTCCATCGCACTCAAGCCCCAACCTGAGGCCACTTCAGAGTCTATTGCCCTCTATTTTACCGGTTTAATCTTAGGATTCCAACTTCGGCAGAAAAAACTCATCACCTTCCACGGGAGTGCGGTGGTCACACCCAAGGGAGCTCTCATTTTCACCGGAGATCAAGGGGCAGGAAAGTCCACCACCGCCGCTGCATTCTCCCAAAAAGGATTCCCCATGCTTTGTGACGATGTGGTTCCCGTTACCCAAGGCCCCTGGGTTCATCCGGGAATACCAAGACCAAAGCTCCTGCCCGATGCTTTTGAAAAACTCATCGGGGATCCTAACTTGGCGGGTCATCTTTGGGATGGGGTGGACAAATTTCAAGTCGACCTCCCCTCCCAATCGGATCCACAAAAACTCAGGGGCGTTCTCCTTTTGGTTCCCGATACCGCCTGCGGGACCGTGACGAGCCGGCAGATTAAGGGGATGAATAAATTCTCACTCCTCCTGACTCATCTCCAATCTATTTCCGGATTGGATCGTCCCGAAATTCTTTTTTCCCG
>CAZUXL010000042.1:0-25821 GCA_964624355.1 uncultured Spirochaetales bacterium | reverse complement strand
AACATTACCAGTGATGGAATAAATCTTTTTATTGTCCAGTCATCACATAATACGATTCGGAAGATTGTGATCGCCACAGGCGAGGTATCAACCGTGGCGGGATCAGCTGGATTAAACGGCTTAATAGATGGTCAGGGAGGAACGGCTCGATTTAAATCTCCCCAAGGCATCCCCCCCGACGGCACAAACCTCTTTGTCGCTGATTCAAACAATCACACAATACGCAAAATCCAATAATAAAATTCAACTATACAAGTCCCAGTTAAAAAGGGTTTTTAACTGGGGGATTTTATACTTTTACTCCCCACTCCCATAACATATTCTATACAAATAGAGATATTGCATATATCATCGTGTAATGAATACAGAAACAATAGCCCTCATAACGTCCCCAATGAACTATGAGTCCCCTGTTCTACAGGAGCTCGGAAGCGTGAAAGATATTACTCAATATACCGTCAGTGTGATTGTGGAATAAGGAATAACTATGAAATTCAAACTCATTTTCCTCAGTCTAGGTTTACTCAGTTTTTTTAATTGTCAGGCTCCCACAGCGGTACAAAACGATAGTAAATCCACCGGCTCCCTCCAAGTAAATGTTGAGGTTCCCCTCTCGGGTCAAAACCGAGGACTCTTCTCCGATGCTTCTGTCGCCCTTATTACTGTAAAGGTCACAGATGCATCTGATGTGGTGGTGGGAACCGGGACGCTTACAAAGGGTACCAGCAATTGGACTGGGACGATTAATTTGACCGCCACCGGTTCTCTGACCTTTTCAGTGAGAGCGATGGATGGCAGTAATAAGCCTCTTTATGGTGGGGTTACCACAGAAACCGTGACAGGATCAAAGACGGTTACAGTACCCGTGATGGCTAAAACTCTCATGGGCGGGTCGGTTCAAGGGGTTCCTTTGGATCTAACCAAAACAGTGTCTTCCTTAGCGGGGTATGGATTTATAGGGACTGATGGTACTGGTCTATCTGCCCGGTTTAACAATCCCAGGTGCATTACAAGTGATGGAACCAATCTTTTTGTGTCAGATACTAGTAATAATACGATCCGAAAGGTAGTGATCGCCACAGGAATCGTCACTACTTTGGCAGGAAATACAGGTTCTTATGGTTCTTCTGATGGCACGGGGTCAACAGCCAGGTTTTATAATCCTCAAGGCATAACTACAGATGGGTCTAACCTATATGTTAATGATACAGGGAATCAAACGATTCGTAAGATAGTGATTGCCACTGGAGTAGTCACCACTTTGGCAGGATCTGCCCGTATCACAGGTTCCATTGATGGCACAGGGTCTGCAGCCCGATTTAACGGTCCCTCTGGAATTATAAACGATGGGGCAAATCTTTATGTAGTTGATTCTTATAATTACACCATCCGGCAAGTAGCTCTTGCAACTGGAGTTGTCACCACCTTAGCGGGAACTGTTGGTTCTTCTGGTTCGACTGATGGTATAGGGTCAGCAGCCAGGTTTTATACCCCCAATGGAATTACCAGTGATGGGACAAGTCTATTTGTGTCGGATTCTAGCAAGCATACGATACGACAAGTAGTTATTGCCTCAGGGGTGGTGACCACCTTAGCTGGTACTGCAGGTTTATCGGGTTCGACCAATAATACAGGGTCGGCAGCCAGGTTTTATTATCCTCAAGGAATGACTACAGATGGGACTAACCTATATGTAGCAGAATATGGCAATTCGACGATTCGAAAGGTAGTGATTGCCACGGGGGTGGTGACCACCTTGGCAGGTTCAGCGGGTATCACAGGTTCTGTTGATGGTATGGGGTCAATTGCCCGATTTAGGGGTCCCTTTGATCTTATCTGTGTTGGTACAAATCTTTTTGTAGCCGATTCTGGCAATCGTATGATCCGGCAAGTGGTAATCGCCACAGGAGTTGTGACTACCACAGCGGGGTCAGTGGGTCCAAATGGATCCACTGATGGTATTGGGTCGACAGCCCTCTTTTCAAATCCTATTGGCATCACAAGTGATGGAACAAATATATTTGTGGTTGATTCTAGCAATCATACGATTCGAAAAGTGGAAATTGCTACAGGTGCTGTGACCACATTGGTGGGGTTAGGAGGTGCGATTGGTACTACAGATGGAGTTGGGTCGGTAGCCCGGTTTAATATTCCTTATGGCATTACCTGTGATGGAACGAATCTTTTTGTATCCGATTCTAGCAATCATACGATTCGGAAGGTGGTGATTGCATCAAGGGTGGTGTCTACCATAGCAGGCACCGCAGGTTCATCGGGTTCTGCAGATGGGACAGGGACTGCAGCGCAGTTTTCATATCCATCTGGCATTTCCAGCGATGGAGCTTATCTTTTTGTAGCCGATCGTAATAATAATACAATCCGGAAGGTGGTGATCGCCACAGGTGAGGTGACCACCTTAGCAGGTTCTGTGGGTATACTTGGTACAGCTGATGGTACAGGGACCTCTGCTCGGTTTTATGGTCCCTCAGACCTCACCAGCGATGGAATGAATCTTTTTGTGACCGATCGTAACAATCATTCGATACGAAAGGTGGAAATTGCCTCTGGTGTGGTTACCACCTTAGCAGGATCAGTTGGTGTCTTTGGGTCGGCTGATGGCACGGGGTCAGCTGCTAAGTTTTTTAGTCCTCAAGGACTTACCAGTGATGGAACGAACCTTTATATAGCTGACACAGGAAATCGAACGATACGAAAGGTGGTGATTGCCTCTGGTCTGGTAAGCACGTTGGCAGGATCAGTAGGTCTCGCAGGTTATGTTGATGGTAACTGGGCTGCAACCATGTTTAATACACCCCAGGGAATCACCACCGACGGCACAAACCTTTTTGTCGCCGACACATTTAATCACAGCATCCGTAAAATCCAATAGTTCAAATTCAATAATACCAGTCCCAGTTAAAATCCATGTTTAACTGGGGCTTTTTCTTCCCGCCTACCCCTTGTCAAAATCCCCTTTGTATATTATTCTTTAAATACCGACCGTTCGGTATGTTTTAGAAGGATGTCATGAAAGAAAAAACCAAGGGAGAGGCCAGTCGGGAACAGATTCTCGAAGCGGCCTTGAAACTATTTATTAAGAAAGGGTACCGGGGAACATCCTTAGAGGAGCTTTGCAAAGCCACGGGGTTTACCAAGGGCGGACTCTACCACCACTTTAATGGTAAAGAGGACCTTTACCACCAAGCCCTTAAGGAATTTTTCAACCCAGGGGGTCTTCCGGATTGGATTTGCGGGGATGCAGAAAACTTAGAGTCACGGATCCGCTCGGGCTTTCTCGACATCGATCTGAGTAAAAAATGGATTCAAGCCCGAGTCGGCACGAAGGATGACAATGGAATCCTACAATTTTACACCTTCCTCTACGAAGCCACCCGGCGGTATCCGGAATTTCAAAATAATATCGACACCCACGACGAAGCAAAGCATAAAGCTCTGGAGGAACATTTCCAAAAGGCCCAAGAAAAAGGGGAAATTCGCTCCGATCTGAATCCCCGACTCCTGGCTTTGGAACTGGACGCTCTTCTTCAACAACTAATCTACCTTAGGTTCGTGAATCCCCACATCAAAACGGAAAAGCAACTGCCTTTGAATCTCTTTGAAAACTATTGGAAACGCCTGGTATGAAACTCCATAACCGTCTTCAGATGATTTTCACCATGGCCCTGCCCATCATGGTGCAGAATTTAGTCCAGCATTTCCAAATGGTCATCGACCGGGCCTTTTTAGGAAACCTCGATCCCACCTACCTCTCGGCCATCGGGAACGTCATGACTCCTTACAACGCCGTGGGACTATTCCTGGTGGCCTCCTCCACAGGCCTGACCATCCTGGTGGCTCAAAACATCGGGGCTAAAAAGCTTCAGGAAGCCCGGGATCTGTCAGAAAGTTCCTTCGTGTTCGCCTCCATCTTATCCACTTTCATGTTTGTGTTTTGGCTAGTGGGGGCTGATGGAATATTCACCCTATTAGGGGCCCAAGGTGATATTAAAGAAGCAGCTATCACCTACGTCCGCATCATGGCAATTTCCCTCATTTTTACCGGTGCGGATGTGACCGCCGCCTCCGCTCTCCAAGGGGCAGGGTACAATTATCCCATTATGGTGACGGGGCTCTTGAAAAACCTCCTGAATATTCTTTTCGACTGGGTTCTGATTTATGGTAACTGGGGATTCCCGTCCATGGGAATTCAAGGAGCCGCGGTGGCTACGGTGATCTCCAATGTCATCGGTTCCTTAGTCCTGGTCCTTTGGACCCTGAGAACGAAAAAACTTCCCTTTCACTTTTCCATCAAAGCACTCTTCAAACCCCGGTGGACTTATTTCGCCCGGACCATGTCCCTGGGTCTTCCCTCCGGTGTGGAGTCCATCCTTTGGTTCGTCGGACAGCTTTTCCTCTTGAGAATGATCAACGATGTGGATCCCCTGGCTGCCGGGGTTGTGTCCCTGGTTCAAGGGGTCTACCTCTTCGCCCTGTTTATCTATCTGGGGTTCGCCCGGGCGGCCACTACCCTCGTGGGACAAGCCTGGGGAGCAAAAGATTATCCCGAAGCCCGCAAGGCGGCATTGACCTGCCAAAATCTTGGACTGAGCGTAAGTATAGTCTGGTCCGTGGTCATGCTGATCTTCCCTGAAGCCCTCTGCAGCCTTTTTACCCAGGATCCCCATGTGATCGCCCAGTCCGTCCCCATGCTCCGACTTTCCGCCCTCTTTATTAACTTCCAAGCGGTAAATGTGATCATCGGCCACTCAATTCGCGGGTCCGGAGATACAAGATGGATGCTCTTTTCCCAGATCTTTGGAACAATTTTTGTCGTGGCTTTCAGTTATTTATTGATCTACCATTTTCAATTGGGCTTGGCTGGCTTGTTCATAACTTTGATCTTAGATGAAGCCGGTCGCGGACTGGTTAACTATGTAAAATTCCTTAAATCCTCATCACCCAAACTTCAGGAGGTTCTCCCATGAGACCAAAAGACTGGTGGAAAGACGCAGTTATTTATCAGATTTACACCCGGAGCTTTCAGGACTCCAACGGGGATGGCATCGGGGACTTCCAGGGGATTATTTCCCGGTTGGATTATATCAAAAATCTGGGTGTGGATATCATTTGGCTCAGTCCCTTCTTTAAAAGTCCCAACGATGATAATGGCTACGACGTGAGTGATTACCGGGAAGTGAACCCGGAGTTTGGAACCCTGGAGGATTTAAAACAGCTCATTTCTCAAGCGAAAGCCTTGGGTTTGGAGGTGATGATGGATTTGGTATTCAACCACACCTCCGACGAACACCCCTGGTTTGTGGAATCCAAATCTTCCCTTTCCAACCCCAAACGTCATTGGTACCATTGGGCGAAATCGAAAAATCCTGGGGAAGCACCCAACAACTGGAACTCCTATTTTGGAGGATCTACCTGGGAGTTGGACCCTATTACCCAGGAGTATTATCTCCACATATTTTCCAAAAAACAGCCGGATTTAAATTGGTCCAACCCTGAAGTACGAAAAGAACTTCACGATATAGCCCACTTTTGGATCGACCTGGGAATTGGTGCTTTTCGCCTGGATGCGATCCATCACATTGGGAAACCTGAAAGCTACCCCGATTATCCTAAAGCCAGCGATGTGTTCCGACTTTACAAAAACATTCCTGAAACCCACGCTTACCTAAAGGAATTCAGGGAAATGGTCTGTAACCCCCGGGGTATTTTAACGGTGGGCGAAACCGGGGGAACAACCCCCCAAAGCTCCCGTCTTTATGTGGACCAAGGGAGAAAAGAGCTGGATATGATCTTTCATTTTGACCATCACTGGCTGAGAAATCCCCGGGACCCCGTTCTCCTAGGAAAAACGATTTCCGACTGGTTTAAACCCCTGAGCAAACAAGGTTGGGACGCCCAATTTTTTTCCAACCATGACCTCCCCCGGCAAGTTTCAGTATTCGGCGATGAAGGCCCTTTTCGACGCGCTTCAGCCCAAACCATCGCTACCCTGCTTCTCACTTCTTGGGGAACTCCCTATCTCTACCAAGGGGAAGAAATTGGCATGACCAACTCCTATTTCCCTAAACCGGAGGATTACCAGGATAAGCATGCCCTTCAACACTATTACGATTCTTTGAATAAAGGAGAGGATCCCACCCTGGCCTGGGACATGTTTCAAGCCAGAGGACGGGATTCGGGAAGAACCCCCATGCCCTGGTCCACCGAGCCCCAGGGCGGTTTTACCCAGGGTGCACCGTGGATCGCCTTGGGTTCCCGCTGGCCAGAAATCAACGTGGAGACCGATCAAAGTTCCCCCAGTTCTGTTTTTGTCTGGTATCAAAAGCTTATCTTATTGCGAAAAAAACAGGTCGTCCTTCGCCGGGGTGATTTTCAACTTTTCGGTGTGCCCCACCCCCAGGTGCTGGCTTACACACGGTATTTCCTAGAGCCCCAGGGGCGTTAAGTCCGGGCACTCATAGTCCTCAATTGGACCCGGGGAATTATTGGTTACACCGTAAAAGGCAACCTCAGAGGTGCCAAACCCAGGGAGTTTCATCTGGCAGAAGGCAACTACGCCAGAACCGAAATAAATCCAAGTAACCCCATACCCCTCCCGGTGTTAGGTGAAGAGCTCCCACAGAAGTTCACCCTCAGGCCCTGGGAATCCCGGATATATATAACATAGAGTACCTTAACCTTGAATTCCGGAGAGGCACAGTTTAAATTAACCCTATGAGCGGCCCGGCAAAAAAGAATCAGCACTTCACCTATGAGGACTACCTAACTTGGCCTGAGGATGAAAGGTGGGAATTAATCCAGGGGGAGGCGTTCGCCATGAGCCCAGCCCCGGCCTTTCGGCACCAAAAAATTGTTCTTTCAGTTGCCAATCAGTTGGTTAACCAACTCAACGGGAAGAAGTGCCAGCCCATGGTGGCACCTCTGGACGTCCGCCTCACAGAAAAACTTGAGAATAACAAAGAAAAAACCCATGTAGTCCAACCCGATGTCTTGGTTTTTTGCGATCCGGAGAAAGCCGACGATAAAGGCCTGGTGGGAGCACCGGACTGGATTCTCGAAGTCCTGAGCGACTCCACCGCCTGGAAGGATTCGACGATAAAACTGGATCTCTACCAGCGTTTTGGCGTCCGGGAGTACTGGATTCTCAATCCTGAAACCCGTCTTCTCTTGGTTTATGTCCTCAAGGAAGGAGTTTTTGGTCTTCCCACCCCCTTTCTGGGGTCGGTAAAGGTGCCTGTAACCATATTTCCCGGGATAGAGATCGAGATTTAATATCCCAAAACCTGTACCGGATTTTACAAACCTTTTACGAACCTTTGACGACTTCCTGACCAATAAATCCATCCCGAACGGTAGATTTATAACAGATGGATCGACCAAAATGGAGGTATGATCATGAAACACTTACTTGTGATTCTTTTAGGGATGTTCACTTTTACCACACTCTCTGCTGCTGAACTCATCCTGGACGTGAATCTGGAAAACCCTGTGCTTTTGGCAGGAAAACCCCAGATTACCTATATCAAAGTGGGGTTAAAGGGATTTGAATGGACCCGGTCCGGGGATAGGGCTCCTTTGAATGTAGCTTTGGTGCTGGATCGTTCTGGATCCATGGAAGGGGAAAAACTGGAACGGGCTAAAGACGCTGCCCGGTACGCGGTGGGTCTTCTGGAGACCCGGGATATCCTTTCTATAGTGACGTATGAAACTGAAGTTCAGGTTCTCGTTCCCGCAACCAAATTAACTGATAAGCGGGAGATCCTGCGTTTGATAGACGGGATTCACACCGATGGAAGTACGGCCCTTTTCGCCGGTGTCAGTAAGGGGGCAGCGGAAGTTCAAAAGTTCCTTCGCCGCGAACAGGTGAATCGGGTCATCCTGCTATCCGATGGTCTTGCCAATGTGGGCCCCGACAGCCCCGGTGAACTAGCGGAACTGGGATCATCACTTCGTCGCCAAGGAATCTCGGTCACAACTATCGGCCTGGGATTGGATTTTAATGAAGATCTCATGACTCGATTGGCTCAGGCTTCCGATGGGAACCACGCCTTTGTCCAAGAACCCCGGGACCTGGTACAAATATTCAACTCCGAATTCAAAGATGCCCTATCAGTGGTAGCCCGGGATGTGGAAATCAAACTTATCTGTGCCCCCGGAATTAAACCCTTACGGATCCTGAACCGGGAAGGTGACATTCGAGGGCAGGAAATCACCCTCAGTCTGAACCAGGTATATAGTCTTCAAGAAAAATACTTCCTGGTGGAAGTGGAAATCCCCGCCCTCACACCCGCAGCCCTGCGGCCCGTGGCCGAGGTACAAACAGCTTACTTAAATCTCCAATCCGCCTCCCGTCAGAATCTTTCCAGTAGCCTAACCGTGAGAGGCACCGCATCGCCCCAGGAACAAACCTTGTCCCGGGTGAAAGATGTGGCTGAATCCGTCGCCTTGCAAAAAAATGTGGAAGCTGGTGAGCAAGCCATCCAATTCAGAGATGCCGGGGAATCGGAAAAAGCAAAAAAAGTTCTGGAAGAATCTGCAGCGGGACTTCGGGTATTAGCAGCAGAGTTAGCCTCCCCTGCTTTGGAAGCCCAGAGTACGCAGACCGCTGCGGATGCCAGTAAATTGGACGAAGAAGAGGATTGGCAAGCCCAGAGAAAGTCCATGAGAGCCAGCCAATATTCCACCGAAAACCAGCAGAGCTATTAATGAAAACCTGATGTATAGTTCCTGAAGGGGGTTGGGTTGAATAAGAAACTAGTTTTAATACTTACTTTTACGATTCTTATTCCCTTGGGAACTACTTTCTACATGGGTTGGCAATCCATGGAAAAGGACAGGGAAAATTCTTTGAAGCGAGTTCAGGAGTCCTTAGGCACCCGGGTGGAAGAAAACAACACCCGGTTGTCCAAAGCTTTGGAAATGATTAAAGGCAAGGTTCAGGATCTGCTGGAAAACCTGGACCCCTCCTCGCCGGAGATTTCCCATCCCCTCATCAAGCAAAGCTATCTTTCCGAAAACAATCGGGTAGTTTATCCCCCCCTCGCGGGAGGAACTCTCACGGAAAGTGACCATCACCGGAGATTCCAGCGGTTACTGGACCAAGGACTTTTTTCCCATCCCCCTCGGGAGAAATCCCGGAATATAAATGGTGCAACAGAGCTAGGATGGTCCTCCAGTCGGGAAGAATCGGAATCCTACTATTATTGGAAACAAAGTAAGACTCAGCTTATGGTCTTAGAGCTGAACCGCAGTGCCTTTCTTGCGGGTCTGGTCAATGAATTGACCCAAAGTGGGTCTATTCCCCAGGGACATCTTTTACGATTATTAGACGATAGAAAACGGATTTTTTTTCAGCTGGGGGATTATGAACCCACTCCCGGCGACAGCCCTTTAGTTTTTAAAAGCCCTCCCCAGCCCCTGGAGTCCTGGTCCTGGGTTTACTACGTCGACCCCGAACTTCTTCCCGTTTTAGGTGCCCAGGTTTGGTGGCTCATTGCCGCCGCAGCTCTCAGTCTTTTAGCAGTATTAAGTTTTCTCCTCTGGTTCCTCACCAAGGAAATCGGAAGGGAGCTGAGGGAGGCGGGAGAAAAAGTAAGTTTTGTAAACCAAGTATCCCACGAATTAAAAACACCCCTCACCAACATCCGCCTTTATACGGATCTCTTGAAATCTTCAATTATAGAGTCAAATCCAAAAACCCAGGAATATATTCAAGTTATCAGCTCCGAGGCGGACCGTCTGAGTCGCATGATTCACAACGTTCTTACCTTCGCTCGCAATGGTAAAAAAGACCAACCCCGGTTAAGAATCACCGATGTGGTAAGTATCTGCGCAGAAGTTCTCCTGAGTTTTAGTCCATCCTTCAAAGCTAGAAATTTGGAATTAATATGGATGCCCAAGAGAATCCCCCTCCTAAATACAGACCCGGACTGGATTGGCCAAATTTTAGGGAATATGATCTCCAACGCAGAAAAATATGGGGCCTCGGGAAAAAAGATTCAGGTGACCTTGGATTTGGAAGAAAATCAACCGGGGTCAGAGCAGGCCATTCTCGTGCTCCGAGTTCGGGACTGGGGCCAAGGAATACCCAACAAAGAAAGAAATCGGATTTTTAGTCCCTTCCAAAGGTTGACCCATTCCCTGACGGAAGGAAGTTCCGGTGCGGGACTGGGACTTTCCATTTCCCGGGATCTAGCCCGGAAACTGGGGGGGGATCTGATCTTGGAAGAGACAACCCCAGGGGCGTGTTTTAGTTTAAAAATTCCCATTCGCCTGCCTAAGGAGGCCCAATCATGAAAGTTCTCATCGCTGAAGATGATCCCTTTACCCGGCAAGCCTTGGGTGAGATTCTGCGTTCTGAAGGATGGGATCCCATAACTGCGGAGAACGGCTTAAAAGCTTGGGAACTTTTTCTTCAGGGAGGCTTTGACCTGGCTTGTTTGGATATCATGATGCCCGGACTATCCGGTTACGACTTGTGTAAACGAATCAGGGAAAAGGACAAAAGACTCCCCATTCTCTTTATAAGTGCAAAATCCGAGGAATTTGATAAAGTTTTGGGGTTGGAACTGGGGGCGGATGACTTTATTGTGAAACCCTTCGGAGCCCGAGAGGTGATAGCCCGTATCCGGGCCGTCTTACGAAGAAGTTCCCATTCCCCCGAATCCACTTTAGATGAATCCAGCGGCTCCCCAACCTTTCCCTTCGGACCTTGGACGGTTGACCCCCAAGGTTTAAGAGCCAAGAATGATTCCCAGGTCATTGATTTGAGTCCTCGGGAATTAAAAATTTTAGAGCTGTTATACCGAAATCCTGGGAAAGCCTTGAGCCGGGTTAGCCTTTTTGAGCACTGCTGGGGTTGGGAGCAAGCCCCCCAGAGTCGAACCTTGGATCAACATGTGGCCGTCCTCAGGAAAAAACTGGAAGTCCATCCTTCCGAACCCCGGCATATTTGTACTGTACAGGGTGTGGGATATCGGTATGAACCTTAGGACACCCCTGAAGAATCTATAAGGAAAAGGGTTTTTCTCTCTTGAGCAAGGCTGCAAAAGTACCTTTGGGAATCCAATTCGTCTGGGTAATAAGCTCACCCTTGTGATAATACCGCAGGTAGGGAACTTCGTAGTTTCCAAAGGTGGTTTCTTTGAAATTCATGATTTTTTGAAACTGGGGATGCTTGTTATATTCTAAGGTGAATATTTTCACCTGACCGGTAAATTCAGGCAGGTATCCCCGCATATCCTGCCATTGGGGGCACCAGTCCTGGGTAAGAATGACCGCAACTTTCTCCCCCGCATTCCTAATATTTGGAGGCAATTCCCCTTCGGATATGGTCTGATCTATCTCTTCCTGGTTTAGAGTTCTCATGATTTTGAATATAGCGTTTTTTATATGAAGAGTCCAGTCCTTCTAACCTTCCATTTTGTTAATGAGGATATGATAGGGAATTAAACCGTTTTGAAGTTTAATTCCCCCCCTTCACTAAAGCCATAAGTTCCTGGGAACCAAACCGTGCTGAAGCTTCTGCCCCTTCCAATAAAGCATCAGCCAAATCCCTCTTCCGCCTATGGAGATCGATGATTTTTTCTTCGATGGAGTTTTCAATTATTAACCGATAGACCGTAACCGGTCGGGTCTGACCGATTCTGTGGGCCCGGTCCGATGCTTGATCTTCGATAGCCGGATTCCACCAAGGGTCCATGTGGATTACATAATCCGCCCCGGTGAGATTCAAACCCACTCCCCCGGCTCCCAAACTGATTAGAAAAACAGGTGTGACACCGGACTGAAACCTCGCCACCCGGGCTGTTCGTTCTTTAATAGGTGTGGAACCGTCCAAATATTCGTAATCTATCCCCGCAGTTTCCAAACTTTTGCGGATCATATCCAAATGGTCGGTAAATTGGCTAAAGACCAAAGCTCGATGGTCATTCTCCCGCATTTCACCCAAGAGTTCCAGCAATTTTTCCTGTTTGGCTGTCGCTCCCTGGTAATCCGCCCCGGAAAGTCCGGGATGACAACAGGCCCTGCGCAATTTTGTCAACAATGCTAAGACTTGAAATCTAATTTGGTTGTCCGAGGACTTTCCTTCCTTGGCGAGTTCCTCGGACTTCGCTAAATCTTCCAGTCCTTTGAGGTAAATCGCATCGTACCAGGACCGTTCCTGGGGATTCATCTCAAGACTCAAGGTGATCTCTGTTTTCGGGGGAAGATCCTGTAAAACCTGATTTTTCGTCCGTCGAAGCATGAAAGGTCGAATAAGGTTTTTCAGAAAGGATCGCGTTGCTTCATCCTCGGACTCTTCTATGGGTTGAATAAACTTTTCCTTAAAGTCTTTCTTGGTTCCTAAAAGTCCTGGGTTGAGAATTTCAAAAAGACTCCAGAGTTCTCCCAGGTGATTTTGCAGGGGGGTTCCCGTGAGGGCAATCCTGACCTGAGCCTGGAGTCCGAAGGCGGATTTAGTCCGCCTAGTTTGTACATTTTTCAGAGCTTGGGCCTCATCCAACACCAAAACGTTCCAATTCTTTTTCTGAAGACGCTCCTCTTCCGTGACCAGAAGCCCATAGGTGGTTATTAATATTTGTCCTGGACCTAGATTTTCCAGTACACCACCCCGGCTTTCCCTGTCTGTGGGGGAAAGAAGAACCGGTTCCAGGTCCGTGGAAAACTTCAATATCTCAGAAATCCAATTGGGTGCCACCGAGGCTGGGGCAATCACGAGGCTCGGACCTAGGGATCTTCGGGAGCATAACAGGGCGATACACTGTACTGTTTTTCCCAGACCCATATCATCCGCCAGGCAAGCTCCAGCCCCCGCCTCCGCCAAACGGGACATCCACTGATATCCCTCTTCCTGGTAAGGCCGAAGCTCAGCGTTCAAATTCTTTGGTAAGGGGAAACTCTGGTCGAAAGCCCTGCGAAACCTCTGCCGGATAGCCTCCATCTGTGGGTCCACTGCCCTGGTCAAGCTTTGATCCTGAAGCAGGGGACTCACCAGTAAAGCCGCCGGACTGATTTTTACAGTTTTGCCTTTATGGTCCGCTATTTTATAAATTTGCTGAAGCTGGCGGAGCAGCTGATTTTCAATTTCTATATATTCATTTTCCCCCAGGGGAATGAATCGTCCTTGGACTTTGGGAAGAAGTTCCAGGAGGGCACGGAAACTCAAAGTTTCCGCATTGTCCCAAGTGGTTTCCCCGGTGATCTCGAACCAGTCGTTTTTATGGGCCACAGCCAGGGAAGTATTTTGGTAGTTCACCTGACTTTTTATATGGATCTGTCCCCCTTGAGGCCAGAGGACTGTGATCAAATCCCCGCAGTCCTGGAGTTCAGCGAGGATCTCCAAGGTATCCTCGGTTTGTAAAATGGTGGTTTTGTATCCCTCTGGAAGCCAATCTTGGAGGGTGGGACATCTTTCTAATAACTCCCGATACAGAAGCAGTTCTTTATGAAGATCCCGGTCGGTGAGGATGATTTCTCCCCCCTTGCTCTGGTGAATCTGCCTTGCCCCTTCTCCGGGTCGAACTGGAGGACCACCAGTTCCCAAGGGGCTGATATGCACTTCCAGGGTAATTACCGATCCTGAAGGTGAAATCTGAACCACGGGACGGGAATCCGGTTCCTGCCTTCTGGTTCGGGAATTATCCCCCAGCAGGGGTGATTCCACAGGGACAGATTCCGCCAGTGTGCCTAAAACCTCCGCAACCTCTTTTTGAGCAGATTGGGGAACCGAAAAACCCAAACCCACCACTTCGGAAACCTTACGAATCTCCCCAGGAACCCGAAGAACTTCCCAAGTATATTGATCTACCTGATCCAAGGTTCCTTCATCTGCCAAGGGTTCGCTGAACCGCAGGTCAATCCGTCCCCCCCTCTCTTCCGTGACGAGTTTCACATCCCGGGCTTTGATGGTTATTTGACGGTCCAGTTCGGTGGCCAAAAAAATGCGGGGATGCCCCACCAAGGCTACTAAGGCCAAGGGATTGTCCAGATACAAATCCCAGGATGTCTCCACGATGGTATTCAGAACCGCCCGGTCTTCTTCCTGAATGGAAGGATGAATATTTTTTGAAAGAGTTCTCAGGGAAATGGATTTGGGTACTGACCATTTTCCGGACTTAGTCTGCTTCCGGATCACTGGGGTTACTTGGGCTTCCTCCGGAATTATCAGCCAACAAAGCACCTCAGTCCCTTCAATCCCGGTATTTTTTTTCTTCGTCCCCAACTTAAGGGACCCCAATTTATCTAGTTTTATTCTCCAAAGATCCTCTTGGGAAAAAAGACCGCTGAAACTCTGAATTAAACCCAATTTCTCAAAAATGTCCTGGGAATCTTTCTCCCAGCCACCTGTGGGTTCCCGCTGCTTTAAAATTTCTCTCACCTCAAAAGCCGGCCAGTAAAGCCCCGCCCCCAAGTATATTTCATAAGCCTCTTTCAAGCCTTTGAGGTATCCTGTTTTATCCGGTACTTCCAACCAATGAGCTGCCAATAGGTCTATGAGGCCGCCCATTCCCGAGAGGTTCTGCTGACCCTTTGCGGTCTCCTCTCCATAGAGCCCGTAGGCCAAAGATTTTCCCTTGTGTCGAACAATCGCCCTGACTTGTTTTCCATAAAGAACCCATTGGGGATAATGCTGGTTAAACCAGCTTTGGAATTTTGCCACGGGAGCCCAGGTTCGGGTTAGAAACCAGAGAGCCTGAAAGGGAAAAAGGGGGAAATCCAGAAAAAACTCGCTTCCCCCGGAAACTCCCATCGATTGATCCTTCAAATAACCTTCGGTCAAAACACGAGCTTCCTCTTCCTGACCGGCCAAAAACAGTGCAAGCCCCTGAAGACCCTTTTGAAGACCTGTCTCGATAGGGGAATTGTGTAAAATTAAAATCCGTATCTCCCCTTTTAAAAACATATCCAAGATCCGTAAATCTTCCAACTCCCTTTGAAAAACCGAGTCCTGGGGCGTGATTTTTTCCAAAGCCCCTAACATTTGGCTCGGTATAAGCAGTTCGGTCACTCCGTTATACCTCAGGGATTCAAATATCCAGTGGATGAATTGGGTCATTGCTCCCATGGGCTTCAGGGGCAGCAATCGAAGGAGGATCGGGAAGATTAAAACATCCATACTGGGGATGGGGGGTAAAAAAGAATTTTCCCAGTATTGTCGTTCACCTAGGATTTTTTTGACTAAAATCAGGGCTTCACTGGTCTGATCCGTGAGGAGACACTGTAAAATTACCAATAATATTTTGAAGGTATAATGTTCCAATTCCCAACGATTGACCCCGGACCAAAGATGCCGGGAGGAAGCTTGTACTAAAAGTTGATAAAACTCATATTCCATGGACTGGGAATTTAACTCGTAGAGAATTTCCGGAGTGACGGTCCAAGGTTTTGAAATACCCCCTAACACCTGTGGACCCGCTAGAAAACCTTGGGATGCCAAGAAATCTCTTCGGTCCTTGATCAGGGCTTGGGTAAAAAATTTCCCCTGCTCTCGAAGTATCCCAGCGCCTTGAAGCCAATAATATAAATCCAAGGAGCCCACCGCACCCCAAGCAAAGGCAGCAGCCCGCAGGAGGATTTGATCATCCAGGTCCAAGGCTTCAAACTTTTTTATGTCCATAGGGTGCATGATAACAAATCAACCAGGAGCATTCAATCAAAATATTTCAAAAATGTACTTGATGAGTGCTCTGATATTCCCTATTTTCTTGATTGTTTCACAATGTAATGATTATTTTAATATTAAATTTGCCTTTTAATTTTCAACACCCTATACTTTGTGTTTGGCTTATACGCTTTTAGGAGTGAATAATGACCCATACACTTAGCCCTGTGATCCACGTGGACGAAGAAAAATGCGTGAATTGTCACAAATGTATTTCTGTCTGTCCCGTGAAAATCTGTATCGATGGTAGTGGAGAAAAAGTAACCATTAATCACAACCTCTGCATTGGCTGTGGGCAATGCATCCCCGCCTGCACCCACAAAGCCCGGGCAGGATTAGATGATTCAGAGGCCTTTTGGAAAGCCCTTAAACACAAGGAAAAACTGGTGGTTATTGTGGCTCCAGCATTGGCGGCCCATTATCCCCAAACCCTCCTCAGGTTAAATGGATATTTGGAACATCTGGGAGTTTCCGCTTGTTTCGACGTCTCCTTCGGGGCAGAACTTACGGTAAAGTCCTATTTGGAGCACATCAAGGAAAATAATCCACCCACCGTCATCTCCCAACCTTGTCCTGCGGTGGTGACTTATATTCAAATTTACCAGCCCGAACTTCTTCCCTACTTGGCCCCTGCCGACAGTCCCATGGTTCATACAATTAAAATGATCAAGGAATTTTTTCCAGAATTTCGCAGTCACAAAGTAGCGGTTCTTTCACCTTGTATTGCCAAACGGAGAGAATTTGATGAAACGGGCTTGGGAGATTTCAATGTGACCATAGAAAATCTGAACCTAAAACTTAAAAAGGAAGGGGTCCTACTGGAGAATTTTCCTGAAGTCGACTTTAGAAATCCCCCTGCCGAGCGGGCTGTCCTATTTTCTACCCCCGGCGGTCTTAAGGCAACTGTGGAGAGGGAAATTAAAGAGGGAAGTGTGAGTATAAAAAAAATAGAGGGACACACCTCCGTTTACCCCTATTTAAAAGACCTTCCTAGTATGCTCCTCCAGAAGGCAAATCCACTGCTGGTGGATTGTTTGAATTGTGAAAAAGGCTGCAACGGGGGTACGGGAACTGGAGCGGTACATTGGCCCCATGATCTCCTCGAATCCCTGGTGGAAAAGCGTAAACACCATCAAATACAACGGTTAAAAGGTAAGGGGTTAATCCCTCGAAACCCAGAAAAAATGATCCGTAAAAGTTTAAAAGAATTTTGGAAACCAGGTCTATACCAGAGAAAATATTTGAATCTTTCCTCGGGGAATAGGACTTCAATTCCTAAAAAAATTGAACTGGAAAGTCTCTACCTCCAAATGAAAAAACACGTCCCGGAAGATTTCCTCAACTGTTCTTCCTGTGGTTATAACACCTGCGAAGCCATGGCCCATAGCATTCACAATGGTTTAAACCGACCGGAAAATTGCCATCATTTCCAACGACAAGTCATAGAGGAAGACCACCAGGTCCTTCAAAAAATGACCACGGGTCTCCAGCAGCAGATTAGAAACGCCAACGGTCTTTTGGAAAAATTACTTCGGGTTTTACCGGAACTAAATGGTAAAATATACCGGGAATACAACGCCTTGGATCAATCCACCGCAGCAGTGGAGGAACTTATGGCCGGTTTACGATCCTCCAGTGACATTGCCCAGAAAAAAAAGCAAAATCTAGAGTCCCTTCTTGTTTCGGTTCAATCAGGAGACTTAGCTTTGAGCCAGTCACTAATGGCCATAAAATCCGCAAAGGACCGGGTAAAAGATATCAGTACCTTGGTAAAAGACGTGGCTACCTTCGCAGCCCAGACCAACCTTCTCTCCATGAATGCAGCCATTGAAGCTGCTCATGCCGGGGATGCGGGCAGTGGTTTTTCTGTGGTGGCTGAAGAAATCCGCAACTTGGCAGTCAATTCTGGAAATAGTTCCCAACTTATCAATAAAGCTCTCAAGGAATTGGTAGGGAAAATGACCAACGCCTCAGACCTTTCGGACACCACGGCCGCGGTGATCCGAAAAATCCTTAACGATGTGCAACAAACCGGAACGGGACTTTCAGAGATTTTCAGTTCACTCATGGAGATGAACGCGGGAACCAGAGAGATTACTGCCAGTCTTGGAATTCTTCATTCCAGCGCCGGGGAGGTGAAATCCTCCTATCAGCAGATGGAAGAAAGCTTAATGGACCTGGGGAAAAGAATTCAAAAGATCGCCGACCTGTCAACCTAAGCTAACAGGTTCACCCCCCGGAGCGTTTTTCTTTTGTGAAACCTCTGTGGCTTTTATTAATTGCCTTCCATTTCTCCCGCTCCAGTTTGCTCAAAACCGGATCTTTTTTTCTTGCCAATGCGGCCAGTTCGGACTTTTGCCTCTGATAACTTTTCCAGAGGCCGGGATCCAGCTCCTGATTCTCCAAAGCAATCTGAACCCGGCAACCGGGTTCATCTTCATGGGTGCAATCTCGAAACCGGCATTCTTCCGCAAAAGCAAAAATGGGAGCGAATACCTCGGATAAGGACTCTTCCCCACCCCAAAGACCCACTTCCCGAAGTCCTGGATGATCCATGAGCATGGCTCCATTTTCTAAAGCCATAAGGATCCGGTCTGTGGAAGTATGCCGCCCCTTCCCATCCCAAAAGCGAATTTCCGCAGTCGGCCGATAAGACTCCCCCACTAAAGCATTCAGAAGAGTGGACTTCCCAGCTCCCGATGATCCTAAAAAGCAAAGTGTTTGACCAGATATGAGCCAGGGTTCCAGATAAGTACGACAATCCGAGGAACTCAAGGCACTTCCGCACAAAACCGGTATTTCTGCCCAACGAAGAGCCAACTCTTTCCTAGCCTCCTGGGCCTTTTGCGGATAGAGATCCGCTTTGTTTAACCACACCAAACCTTTTGCCCCCGCCTGAGTTAAAAGCGTCAAATACCGGTCAACCCGAGAGGGACTGTAATCCTGATCCAGCGCCATCACTATGATTCCCCGGTCCAAATTAGCTGCCAGGGGCTGAGGGGCGCTGGTTCCACCAGGGGCTAATCGCTGTAAAAGGCTGGATCGGGGCAAAACCTTGTGAATCAAACCTTGATTATCCTCCAGTGGGCTATAGACAACCCAGTCGCCCAGCAAGGGAAAGTCCTCAGGTCCTGTACATTTATATTCAAAGACCCCGGTTATACGTGCGTCGATTTTTCCAAAGGGTGTGACGACCCCATAGGTATGGTGATTCTGTTCCACAATCCGTCCGGGTGCCATTCCAGAGTTTGCAAAAGGAGAAAAATCCCTTTCTCGGTCTTCAGTCCAACCGTAGTTTCCAGGGATGATAAAATTGTTCATGTAATTTATTCCTAACTTGGGGGAATGTTAAAACGACCCCGGAGGAACACCGGTATATTAGCTATTCACCAGAGGTCCGGGATCCCAACATGAAAATGTGGGTGAATTTTGTGGCAATGGGCATTTACGGACCTCCTGGAGAGTCATGGGAACTCTTAGTTAAATATACCATAGTAAAGTTGGTTTTGAAATGACCGGTGCTGTGTATTATACCTTTGCCCAAGGGCCTTTTTTTCTGCTATAATTCTTCTCATATGAATTTTATACAATTTCTACGGATCGTGGAGATTCGAACAAAAATCGTCAGTGTATCCACCCTTGCTTTGGGATTTTTATGGACCTGGGTTACCCGAGGAACCATCGAGTGGCCTTTGGCAGTGCTCATGATACTGGCAACCCTAATGGTGGATATGGGTACCACGGCCTTTAATACATTTTACGACTTTACCAACGGGGTCGATGCCAAAGAAACAAACCGGGAGGCCGACAAAGTTTTAGTTCACCAGAACGTAGCCCCCGGCTGGGCCTTGGTGGTTTCCTTGGGGCTCTACGGCGGTGCTGGGATTTTAGGTCTGATAATTACCTTTCTAACCGGTCCTTGGGTTCTCCTGGTGGGAATCCTTTCCTTTGCTGTGGGATTTTTCTATAATGGAGGGCCCAGACCCCTCTCGTCCACACCTTTGGGGGAGATATTTGCCGGGGGATTTTTAGGGGGTGTGTTATTCCTGTTGGTAATTTACACCCAAACGGGAGCTTTGAATCTCCAAGATTTCCTCATGGCCGTGCCTTCCACATTTTTCATCGCTTCTATTTTAACCGTGAACAATACCTGCGATGCGGTGGGGGATAAGCGAGCTGGGAGATTTACCCTATCCATCCTCCTTGGACCAAAACTCTCCTCACTGCTCATTCCCCTGGAAGGTATTGTCGCCTACCTGTCAGGAGCCACTGCCCTGGCGCTCATGGCACCGGCGACCAGCGGACTTCAGGATATTCTCCTATCCCAATCCCCCCTCATCTTGGCCGCCGGATTCTCTGTCCCCGGGTACTTAGCCATGCAAAACCGGGGATATTCCCATGAAACCAAGGGACCAAACATGGGTGGGATTTCACAATTATTCCTAATCTTTACCTTAGGAATGGTAGGAGCTCTCATTACCCAGGGAATTCTGTTTTAGAAACAAAGCATCCCCAGGAAACCCTTCTATTTGACACCGAGTAAATCATGCCTCGGTTTTAAATCTTTCGACTTCCTGGAGCAGGCTGTTGGTGGCGTCTCGATTGTCTTCCGTCATGTGGGAAATGCTCACCACGGCATCCCGAATCTCTCGAACCCCTAAGGCCATTTCATCCATGCTCCCGGAGATTTCCGTGGTAATACTGGAAAGTCGATGCATTTCCTCTAAAATCATCCGCCCCCCAGTTAACATTTCCGCAGATCCTCCCGTAACCTCGCTGGTGATATGGTTTATCCGGGAAAGCCCCTCAAGTACCTGGACACCCCCTGTACTCTGCTCGTCCATGGCATGTTTGATTTCCTGTTCCTGCTGTCTCACCAACGAAACCGTGCTGACAATTTCTTCAAAAGCAGCTTGGGAACACTGTACCGCGGTGGTCACGGAGGAGATTGACCCCGTCACGCCTTTTAGAACCAAGGAAATCTCTTTGGACTGATTCCCTGCATTTTCCGCCAGCTTTCGAATTTCATCCGCTACCACTGCGAATCCCTTCCCATGGTCCCCGGCGTGAGCAGCTTCAATGGCAGCATTCATGGCCAAGAGGTTTGTTTGGCTGGCAATGGTTTGAATCACCTGATTCGCCTCCGCAAGACCGGTGGATTTTTGCACAATATCCTGAACCAGGAGATCCACTTCCGCTATCTTTTCTTGTCCATTTTTTGTGATGGCCAGTAAACGATCTACGCTTTGGGCATTGTTCTGTAGGTTCGCTGTCACCGACTGAATATTGGCCACCATTTCTTCGATGGAAGCAGAGGATTGACTCACCTGTCGCGATTGGTCTTCTATCAACCGATTGAAGGACTCAATATTTTTACTAATTTGTTCTATCGTGGCCGTGGTTTCCACCACAGCGGCGCTTTGATTCAACATCTGATGTTTCACACTTTCGATGTTTGCGGTAATTTCAATAACCGATGCGGAAGTCTCGTTGGCGTTTGCCCGAAGCTCCAGTCCAATATTCTTCAGAACATCGGAAGCCTTGCGGATGCTACTCACCATGGAAATCAACCGCTGGATAAATTGATTGAAACTACCGGCCATCCGGCCTAATTCATCCTGAGTTTGAACCTGGATTCGTTTCGTCAAATCACCCTCGCCCTGGGAGATTTCCACCAGTATTTTGTCCATTTCAGTGATGGGTTTAGAAATTAATCTGCCAATTACAATCGAAAGAATAATAACCACACCTAAAATTCCCAGTACCATAAGACTTAAAAATAAGAGTACCTGTATTACCGGACTGAAAAGTTCCATGATGGGGAGTGATACCCCAACCCGCCAACCAGGGGTGTTGGGAACTCGGGAATAAAGCACTAATTGTTCCTGTCCGTCCTTTAATACAACACGACCAAAACCCTGGTCTTGTTCAAGAACTTTTGGCTCCAGATCAGTCCACCCTTTATCCCCAAGACTATCCGCCGTGGCAAAGGACACCTTCATGAGGTAGGCAGGGTCCGGGTGAGCCATAAAATTTCCCAAACTGTCCACAACCCAACCCTGGCCAATTTTTCCGAACCGTATGGTCTCAGCTATCTTACTCAGGGTAGTAAGTCGAATTGTTGCTGCGACGAGACCGATCTTCTTTCCTGAAAGGTCAAGAACCTGATGGGCTACCACAAATACAGGGTTTCCGGTGGACTTGGAAATGAGGGGATTCGATACCACCTCTACTGCGTCCTCATTCATGATGGCTTTAAAGTAGTCCCGCTCCCTCACATTTCCCCGAATTCCCTGGATCTGCATATAGTCCCCATTTAAATCGGCAAAAAACATGATTTCATACTGAGGATTGATTAAGGGAGCCCACCGGAGAGTCTCAGCTTCGATCCGGGACTTATCCCCAGATCTATAAACCTCATTTTCACTGAAAACCCGCAAGGCTTCCTGATGAGTGGCGATGAACCGTCCCATTTCTGAGGCCCTGGCGTCCATGGCCTGCTGGCCTAAGTCAGAAACCATCTGGCCGACAGTCCCATCCACACTCACAAAAATAATGGTTCCAAGTACAAGTAAAAGTGCCGCAAGTGAACTGCTGAAAATGAGGGAAATTTTATGTCCGATACTGATATATTTTCGCATGGTAAGCATTATGACACATCTATATTCTTTTTCCCATTTTTTTGTTTATATCATTCCATGAGAATAATAGCTCCCACAGTATTAATACTTCTAAGTCTTTTATCCTGCACAACCTTGGAAGTGGTGAAGTTGGACTTCGCCCCACCGGTGAATCCATTAACCTTAGTTCATATTAGTGATCTGCATATTAGGGGAAATGATCCAAGATTTTCAGAAGCAGCAAGGCTTATAAATTCCAGCTCACCCGACATGGTGGTGATCACAGGGGATCTTTTTAGCGAGGCCGGCCGCCTGGACAATCTGGGATGGTTTCTGGACCAATTGGTGGGGATACCCCATAAGGCTGCAATTCTCGGTAACCATGAATACTGGAGCGGAGAAAGCTTAAGGCAAACACGGGAAGTTTTTGAATCCCGTGGATGGAATTTTTTGGTGAATGAAACCGTGGATTGGGATATCAAAGGAAGGAAAATACGGGTCTTCGGTGCGGATGATTACCTGAGCGGCCGCTGGAGCCTCAAGGATGTGGACCCCCAAACCGTGGATCTTTTTCTTATCCATGAACCGGAACTTTTCAACCGCATCATCCTTCAATACCCCAACTTGAAACACAAACTATTTCTCGCGGGCCACACCCATGGGGGTCAGATTACCTTTTTTGGATTACCCCTTTATCTACCCCGTGGATCTGCTAACTACCAACTTGGAGTCTATTCCCTAAATGAAAATACCCTCTTTGTTTCCAAAGGAATGGGAGAGTCCGCCCCCCCCTTCAGACTTTTTTCCAATCCCGACATGGGTATTATTCAATTTTAAACCATGCAAGAGTGGACTTAACCCCCGCTTCCAATGGTGTGGGGGTAAATCCGAATGCTTTTTCAAAGGCAGTACCTTCCACCACATAGGGTTCTTCCTTTTGATAGAGCATTTCCATGAGTTCTCGAATAACCGGGTCGAAAAGTCCTAAAAACCTAAGAGCAAGCCTGGGAATTTTTCCAAATTTCAACTTTGGAACCGCTCCCTTCCAATTCTTAATAAATAGATCGCCTATCTCCCGGGTAGTAGTAACGGGTGCATTGGGACATATCCAAGCCCTCCCATGAGCCTGGGGATTCAATCCCGCTAACACCAAGGCCTCCCCAAAATCCCCGATGTATGTGTAGCTGTGTACCTGATCTGGATTTCCTAAAAAAGCTGGCGCCTTCCCCTGGTTCAGCACATCCAAAAACCGGTCGGTTCCGAAAACACTCTGGTACCCGGACCAAGGACCGTAATAATCCGAAGCTCTAATGGCTACCCATTTAAGACCTCTAGTTTTACACGCATCTTCTAGTGATTTCGCGAGATTCTGCCGGATTTTCCCCTTTCGGGTAGGGGGTAAAATAAGGGTGTCGTCGGTAATCTTTTCCACACCCCTCGCATACATATAGAGGTTATCAGCTACCACAAGAACTGCATTATTTTTAATACTGGCTTCCACAAGGTTTTCTTGGATTGTCGGTAGAATTTCCCCCCATTGATGGTAGAGGGGGTTGGCACAATGATAGATATGGGTCGCTCCGACCGCAGTTTTGAGAACTTGGGTCAAGTCCATGAGATCGCAGCTCAAGCCCCCCACTCCAGAATCTTTTAAAAATTGGGGAATCTCCCCAGAACGATTTACCATTTTCACGGTTTTATTTCGCTTTAATAAGGCTCCTGCAGTGGCCATACCCACAGGTCCGGAACCAAAAACCAAGTGCAATTCTCTATCAACTGGATTCACAAAGTCCTTCCTTTGTTGGCACTGCCAACATTTGTAATATAGCCACGAATGTGGGCGTTGTCAACATCATTCCATAATCTTTCTATTTGTGGTATTTTTATCCCATGCAATCCTCACCCGATAACCGGGACTCTTACCACCATGGAGATTTAAAGCAAGCTCTCCTCACAAAAGCCTTGGAAGTTCTGGAAATTTCAGGGTTAGAAAAACTCAGTCTCAGAGACCTCGCCCAATCCCTAGGTGTCTCCAAAACCGCACCCTACCGACACTTCAAAGATAAAGAGCAGCTCTTAGTTGAAGTGGCTGCTGAGGGTTTTGGATACTTAGCCGATTCCTTGGAAAAGGCAACTTCCACCCCTTCCCTGGATTCGCTGGAAGCTCTAAATACCCTTCAACCAGTTCTTGAAGCCTATATTGTATTTTCCCAAAACCATCCTGAACTCTATAAAATCATGTTTTCAAAAATCGGCTACGGCCTCCACTCGGAAAGGTGTAAAGTCAACGCCAACCGGGCCATGGGCTGCCTTGTTTCCAGCACTTTAGCAGCCCAAGCTTTGGGTTGGAAAAAAGATTCACCATCCCTTCCCCTCACCCTCTCCCTTTGGAGCCTCGCCCATGGTTGGGCAGGGATGTTTACCGAGAATCTTATTCCCCCCGAAATCCCCTTTGAAAGGGATAATTGGTGGGAAAGTGTAGTGACTCTGATAAGGTAGTACTCTAGAAATATATAAACTATTAGTTGTACTCCCCTTGATTTAATTAGATATTTAGATTAATATCTAATTAAGAGGTTCCTATGAATAAGGTCTTTAAAGCTTTGGACGATCCCACTCGTCGGAAAATTCTGGATCTCCTGCGTGTACAAGATTTAAATGCTGGCGATATTGGGAGCCATTTTGAGATGGCCGGGGCCACCATGAGCCATCATTTAAAAATACTATTAGATGCAGAATTGGTTTCCTGCGATAAAGCCGGACAGCAGCGGGTTTATAGCCTGAACACCACGGTTTTCCAAAGTGTATTGGAATGGATTTATTCCCTCAAAGGAGAAAATTATGAAAAAAAATGATCCCGTTCTCTTAGGTCTTGTGGTCTTGGGAATCATAAACCTTATTATCACAGGTATCATCTTTCCTGCCATGCCGGAGATTATTCCCACCCACTGGGGAATTACCGGTGAGATCGATGCTTGGTCACCTAAGTACTGGGTTTTCCTTTTTGCCGGACTTCCTTTATTAATGTCACTTCTCAGTATCTTCATTCCGAAAATTGATCCCAAAAAGGAAAATTACGAAAAACACTGGAGCACTTATAGGCTTATCATCACCCTCATCATAATATTTTTAATTCTCCTTCACTGGATCATGGTAAGTACCGCTTTAGGAATATGGATGGCTGACGTGGCTGCTCTTGTTCCCGGTGGAATTGGCGTTTTATTTTTGATAATGGGTAATTATCTCCCTCGTATTCGACATAACTACACCATAGGAATCCGGCTCCCATGGACTTTGACAAATGAAATAGTGTGGAAAAAAATCCATAGATTAGGGGGTGGTCTCATGATGATTCTTGGATTAACCCTGTTAGGGTCGGTGTTTTTTCCACCCTATATTCGGTTCACTGTCTTAATTGTCGGCCTCGTTGCGTTTTTGGGCGGTACTAGCGTGTATTCCTATTACATTTTCAAAAAGGTAGTCACGAAAAATTGATCTTGTAATCCTTCTAAGCTTGAA
>CAZUXL010000041.1:9027-26338 GCA_964624355.1 uncultured Spirochaetales bacterium | reverse complement strand
TAAGCCGTTTCAATTGTGGGAACTGGCACAACTTTTAGCTAGAAATATTTAACTGATCCTCTTTTAAAACTCAACGCAGGGAGGGCTCAAGGGGGGTCAGGATCCATCGGTCCTGATTCCATTGAGCCCAGGGGCAATTCTCCAGGGCCCCTTCGTACAAAGGTTTTTCCTTGGACAGGGAAATTGTGAACTCCTGCCCCTCTATCAGGGTGAATGGGACTTTGGGTTCTTCAGCTCCAGGGGATAACCGCCAAGTATCCAACTGATCCAATTCGGGGGCTTTATGTGTCAAAATCACGGTCATTCCACTGGGGGGCAAGACCTCCACCGAACCTTGGGGGGTTTCCAGGGCTACGGAATTCAATTCCAAGACCCAGCCTCCAGCTTCTTCGGACCACTGAACTTCTGGGGAAGTTCCCACACCAAAGGTTCTATGAACCCGGCTGCTAATTTCCAAGAAAATAGTGTCCCCGGTGGAGAGAATGACGTTGGACTTATTCCGGCTAAAGTAAAGCCGGATTCCCGGGGTTTCCTGGTCGCCGCTCAATGCCCGCAGATTCCAGTACCCGTCCAGATTTTCTTTGGAAGTCTCAGACTGAAACCGAAGGCTGATAGGTTGTTTTAAGTGATTTCTCACAAAAATACGCCCGGATTTCGCCACCGGTGCCACCATTTCTTTGTTCAGATCCAATACCCAATGGGTCTTGTGCCAAACCGGGTAATTTTCATTCCCAGGACGAACTGACTCACTACTCCCCTGGACCAGCCAAGCCTTTAAAAGGGTGGAACCGGAGGTCTCCCACCGAAGGGAATCTTTTTCCAGGTATAGGTCCTTCCCCTTAACCGTAGTGCTCATATCCCAGGTTTCTGCCTCGCTTTGACCTGCGGGATAAAATTGAAATAATACTTTCCGGCCTCCAGAGTTTACTTGAATAGTTCCTGTCCTAGAATAATTAAAAAAACTACTTAAAAAATGTAACTTTTCCCCGGCCGGAGTAGCCAGGACCCCCAAGGCTAAAATCGGAAAAATGAGTATTAGAAAAGCTAGATTGATAAAAATCAGGGGAGATTTTTTTGTTTTAAACCTCTTTTTTTCCTTGGCCCGGTCTGCGAGGATATGAAGTGAATCGGGATCCTCGGGTATCCCATTACCCCGTAAAACCAATCCTTCCTGATTCTTGGTCAGCTGACCGTAGAGTTGGACACCTTCACCCTCTGCGATCCATGTTTCCCTGACCCTGACCCCCGTATGTCCCTCCCTGGAAATATTCAACTGCACCAACCCCTGGTCCAAAAGGGTCCCCAATACGGATTTATTAGGAAAGGTTGCCCAGGTGAAAAACTGCTCGCTGAAATGACCAGCGTTAATGATTCCCGGAGGATCAACCCGGCATTCCACGCCTTCGTCCAGAAGAAACATGGGAATCCATGTGGTGTTTTGGACCACCGGGGTAAAATCCCCATCGCCGCCGAACTTACTCTTTCGGAAAATATCCACTTCCAGAGTCCATCCCAGGCAGGGCTGACCGGTTAACGGGCTGAGGGTAGAGGCCCTTTTATAGCCCTGGAGAACACCATGAATATGAACTTTTAACTCTAATGAGCCGTTGGCTTTTTCTTCTGAAAAAACATCCGCAGCCGCAGGGAGGCTAAAATCCTGGTGATGGCGAAACTCCTTTAAATCCCAAAGTTTTTTCTCCCTGCCCCATCGGGCGCCCCGGAATGAAAAGATCAGGTTTCCGAGGAAAAACAATTCCAACCAAGCCAAAATAAGTACCCAAAAATATGTGTAGTCATCACTAAATATCATGGGGATAAACAGAACGCCCACTAGGATTGCTGTGATCATATGCCAAGTTCGCAGTGTCATGGGGATGAAACCTCTAGGATTAGTATAGGAGAGGTTTTCTCTTTTGCCAGGATTTCCGTGTCTTACCCTGACTTCCCTCCACTAACCGTACGCTAGAAATGCAGTTTTATTAGCATTCCACCTTCTCAAAAGACCAAGATTCGCATACACTAGAAGAATGAAATCCTCCCTAGAATCCCAAGCCCCCATTCTGGCAGATAAATTGGCTCAGTTCCCCGAAGTCGAGGCCGTGGTTCTAGCCGGTTCTTTGGCTGCGGGGACCCAAGACAGCGGCTCCGATATAGACCTTTATGTATATGCTTCTCCCACTCCTCCCGTGGATCGCCGGTTGGCCTTCGCCCAGGATGTGGCCTCCTCATGGGAAGTGGACAACCGGTATTGGGAAACAGAGGATCTCCTGGTTTTAAAATCTGGTATGAAGGCGGAAATCATTTGGCGGGATTTTTCCTTCATCCAGGATCAGATGGAACGGACTTTGGACCGGTGCGAAGCTTGGGTGGGATATACCACTTGTTTTTGGGCTAATCTTTTACGTTCCCGGCCCCTTTTTGACCGGACGGGAAGGTATACAGCTTTGCAAAAGTCCTCCGACCGTGCCTATCCGGCAGCATTGATCCAAAATATCATTAAGAAAAACCTACCGCTCTTGGCGGATAGCCTTTCCAGTTACGCTAAACAAACAGCACAAGCTGAATCTCGCCAAGATAAGGTGACCATCAACCACCGGGTGGCTGCCTACTTAGCCAGCTGGTTTGACATCCTCTTTGCCGTGAATAGACTTCCGCACCCCGGGGAGAAAAAACAAGTAAAAATTCTTCAAAACCAGGGCAGCATTTTCCCCAAAAATTGGGAAAAGGATGTGGTGGACCTTTTAAGTACCAACTCAACCCGGTCCGCTTCCCAAGTGATGGGAGAAATGGATTTATCATTGAGAGTCTGCATAGAAAAAATTGGTTAAAATTTTCCCAGGGAAAACAACTGAAAAAGATGGGATTATTTACTTTTCGAGATACTCCAACTTATAGTCTCCCACATGGATTTCACTTTTCTTGATTAAAGCTTTATTTCGAAAGAAATTGATAATTCCCACCCCTAAAATGAGAAGGGCGGTGGAAAAAAAGCCCCATTCTATCAGAAGCCCATCGTCAATTTTCAGGAGATTGGTCACACTAAGACCCGCCACCAGGAAGTATAATGAGGTTCGTAAAAACGCCAAAAGGGTGGTGGTATTGGCCATAACTGTCCTCTGAAGGGCTAGTTTTTCCCTGAGAACCAGGTCTTTATTTATCTTTTTTTCAATTTTTTTCATAACTTAGGCTATCATAGCGGTTTTTTCAGTGCAACTAAGGGGCTTTCCAGTTTTAAGTGTCCCTAAGCTTTGAGTTTTTTAAAGAGGCTTTTGTACAGGAAAACACCCAGAAACCCCTTATCGGGGGGGGGCTGAAACAGAAGACAAGTCTACTAATATTCATTTATTTGCATTTTCAGGTAGTATTGTGCCTTAAATAATTAATGTAAACCGTTGTTCTATAATGAAATAGGAAAAACTCAAAGATTCCGAACACTACCTAAAAATGTGATTTATACTAAAATCAAGATGAGGTTGGTATGAAAAATTACACTTTAGGTAAATCAGGAATAGAATTAAGTCCCCTAGGCTTAGGATGCTGGCAGTTCAGCCAAGGGGTAGGTTTGGTTGGTAAGGTTTGGGACAGCTTATCCCAGTCTACAATGACTGAAATTGTAAAAACTGCCTTGGATCAAGGGGTGAATTGGTTTGACACCGCTGAAGTATATGGAAAGGGAAAATCAGAACAATCACTTTCGGTTGCACTAAGCACTCTGGGAATAAAGCCGGGTTCCGTCGTTGTGGCCACGAAGTGGTTTCCCTTTTTTCGAAGTGCTGGAAGCCTAATTTCCACTTTTCCTGAACGGGAGAGAATGTTGTCACCCTACCCCATCGACTTATTACAAATACATATGCCCACTTCTTTTTCTTCTAAAGAGAAACAAGCCATGGCTTTGGCTTCACTGGTAAAAGAAAAAAAGGTCCACAGTGTGGGTGTCAGCAATTTCAGTGCCAAAGATATGCGCACGGTATCCCGAATTCTTGAAGCAGAAGGCTTATGCTTAGCCTCGAATCAAGTACGGTATAATCTGGCCGACAGGGATATTGATAAAAACGGAATCCTTGAGGCCGCCAAGGAATTGGGAATTTCCCTGATTGCTTACTCGCCCTTGGCTCAAGGTCTTTTGACCGGGAGGTTTCATTCCGATCCTCTGGCTGCCAAAAAGGTCAACGCCTTCAGACGAATAAGGAATAGTCTCGATGAAAAAGGATTGGCCCGCTCCCGCCCTCTGATAGAAGCACTCCAAGAAATAGCCGCTAAGCATAACGCCACCCCAGCTCAAGTTTCTTTAAACTGGCTCGTAACCTTCCATGGGACCGCGGTTGTGGCCATACCTGGGGCTAGCAAACCATCCCAAGCCGAGGACAGTTTTAAGGCTTTGAACTTCGTACTCACCAAGGAAGAGCTGTATGCTTTAGACGAGATTTCCCGAAACCAGTTTATGTAGCATCTCTCCCTTCCTGACTTTCTCTTTTTCTCGATAGTAGTTATCTTACTCAAAAGCTAGGAGAAGCCATGAACATAACCGATACCCTCAGTAAGTACGCCGAGTACAATAATATGGCCAATAAGGAACTTATTCTGATTTTGGAACCCCTTGGTACAACCAAACTGGAAGAACCAGTGGGGTCTTATTTTAAAACCCTTGGGGGAATTCTCAACCATCTGGCCACAGCAGACCTCGTCTGGTTTCCCAGGCTTAAAGACCAAGGAATCTGGCCCACTGAAGAGTTAGAAGCCCTAGAAGCACTGCCTAAGGTTCAATACGGTCAAAAGGTTTTTGGAACTTGGGAAGAGTTTAAAACCCTCCGCCGGGAACTCGACAGGCTTTGGATGAAGGTTGCTGAGAATTTCCCTATGGAAAAAGATAACCAAGTGGTGGAATACACCACTTTCCAAGGCTCATTAGCCCGGGTTCCCTTGGGGGGAATCCTCCTCCATCTTTTCAATCATCAAACCCATCATCGGGGAGCCATAAGCCAGATCCTCGATGTTTGGAATATTTCCAATGATTATTCAGGATTAAACAAAGTATTTCTTTTACCGATCTAAAGTATCCCCATGGGGCCCCTTCACTCGCAGACAAGGGACTTTACCTATCTTTTGATCGGTGTTCACAGTTCATCTGGAAAAACACTCCCTAGGCCACCGTGAGGGAGTCCTTCAAGATCCCAGCCGCCAGATCAGCGTCTGCCGAATTCTTTGCCAGAGGTGTTCGGATCTTGGCGCTCTCTGCCAAAACACTTGAAACAATCAGGGTCGTACTATAATTTTAGTCCAGTGATGCCCCGAACCTAAGGAGTTTTGAATGAAAAATCTACATTGGCCGCTTTTTAGTTTATTAGTGATCTTCCCCATGGGTGCCCAGACTTACACCCCCAGCCCCTCTGATTGGTCGAGAGAGATCATTTACTTTGTGGTCACCGACCGGTTCGTCGACGGGGACAAGTCCAATAATGATTTTGGTCAGGGGGAATACCTTCCCGGAGACATGGAATTTTATCATGGGGGGGATCTCAAGGGTCTCACGGAAAAATTGGATTATATCCAGAGTTTGGGAGCTACCACCGTTTGGCTCACACCTCAGGTGAAGAATCAGTGGCTCTCGCCGCTTTACGGTAAGACCCGGTATTCCGGTTACCACGGGTACTGGGCCCAAGACTTCTACCAGGTGGATCCCCATTTGGGCACCATGGATGATTACAAAAATTTTGTAAAGGAAGCCCATAAAAGAGGTATGTTCGTCATACAAGACATTGTCCCCAACCACATGGGGGACTTCTATACCCCTGAGGGTGGTGCCTACCCCCAGCCGGGAATTCCCGCCCTTCCAGCAGCTCCCTTTGCAGACCCGGCTAAAGCGGGTGAAGTCTTTCATTTCAACGGCACAGATATTTACACCAAGGGTTTCGCCGGTTACTTGGACGATATCAATACGGAAAATCCCGAAGTGGTGAATGCCTTGATCGAGATTTTTAAATTCTGGATTCGGGAGGGGGACTTGGATGGTTACCGGATCGATACGGTGAAATACATCCCCATGGCCTTCTGGGAAAAATTCATCCCGGCCATTCGGGACTATGCTGCAAGTCTAGGTAAAAAGGACTTCCTAATTTTTGGGGAAGCTTATGATTATGACAATATAATCGCTTACAAATTGAAAGAGGCGGATACCAGTATTGGAAAGTATACCGGTACTCCCGACCAACCCCTATTCAGCTCCATGCTGGACTTTTCCCTCTGCGGAGCCCTGACAAAGATCTTTGCGTCCTCCGCCGTCAATGGCCGGGACACCAGTCCAGCCCGTCGGGGACGAGGAAGCTTTGAAATGATTAATGAGCGATTTACCCCCGAGGTCATGAACCTCTACACCCCGGAGAGCCGCAGTCGCCGGGTGACCTTTCTGGACAATCACGACATGCTCCGTTTCCTCAATATCAATAAAAGCGGCGAAAGTCTTCCCAGTTTAAAATTGGCTTTGGCGGCCATGTTTACCCTTCCGGGTATTCCCCAGGTATATTACGGAACCGAGCAGGGATTTAACCAACCCAAGGGGATAAAAAACGGAAAATCCGGTCTGGATAACCGCCAAGATCTTTGGACCACGGGGTATAAAACCGAGGGAACCTTATTTCAATTCATGGCCAGCTTGGCTCAACTTCGGAAGAATAACCCAGAACTCACCCAGGGTAGTTTTATACCCAGATTAACCGACGCCTCATCCGGGGATCTTTGGGCCTTTTCCCGGATTTTTGAGGGTAATGAAACCTTGGTGGTAATAAACCGGGGTGAAAAAGCCACCACAGCAGATTTATCCCCTTGGATTCCCCAAGGGGCCCCGGACCTTTTGAGTGGGAAGATCCTGGGAGCACCTGGGTTCTTCGGTGGTGGGGGTAAGATAGACGTTCCTGCTTCTGGAGTGGTTATATTGAAGGTGATGTAAGGCAATGGGCTCAGATCAATCCTGATACTGAGCCCCCCTTCTACATTCTAAGGCCGGGCATGGGCAGACCACCCTTCAAAGCTCGCAGGTGTACCATTGTTGTAGCCCCCGGCAAATATCAGTTTATTACTGCCGGATTCCCAACTGTAAACGGAAGGACCCATATCGTCCGCATTCCCCGGTATATTATCGGTACCATCCCAATCTGCTGGTTGATCCGCCCAATTGGCTTTGAATTCCGCAGGAACGGGTGAACTGCCCACATTGGCCACACTGATTTCCCAGGTTATCCAGTACCACCGGTCCGGAGTTGCCGCAGTATCCACCGCCCCGCACTTCACATAGGCGTATTGGTTGTCCTCCCATCTGATGGGGAACCCTGGAGCAGTGGTCGGACCTCCCGAGTTATTCGAGCCCCGGTACCAGATGTACCTACTGGCGCCAGCGTCATAATTAGTCGAAAGGATGGTCTTGAAGGCAATCTCCTCACTGATGGCGGAATTAGTAAATCCCGATAGGGATGCAATAGCCTTCACGTAATAAATATACCCCGCATTGGTCACACTCGTTCCTATGGTTTCGGCTCCTGAATAGGCTGTTGAGGCCGTTGTGGGGTCAACAGGAGCCGCAGGCAATGTGGGATTGTAAGTGGTCGGAGTACTGTTGGTGCTGGTGAAGTAGAGGCTGGCTCCCTGGGTTTCGGAGGATATTTTATAGGTGGTTTGAGTGGGCTGGATTGTTCCGGCTCCGCTCTGTTTGTTAATTCTTAGGATGGGGGTCGCCACAGGTCCAGAAGCGAATTGGTAGGTGGTATTAACCGAAATCCCCCCAAAGGTATTCCCCACGGAGTCACGGAAGGCGGTACCATCTATCAAGACATACCAATGAATACCCTGGGGAAGGTCGTTGGCGGGGTTAATCACAATTGTGGAAGTTCCGGAACCACTCACCTGGGTACTATCCACGGGAATAACAATTTCGTTGTATCCAATGGAGTTGAAAATTCCCAGGAGCGTGGCATCCGTGGGATCCAAGGCATAATTTAAGACATACACTCCCGTGGTGCTGGGTATTCCCCCGGTGGATCCGTTGGTAGTCAAGGTAAAACTTGAGTCAAAAGTGGTCAGATTTCCTCCGGAAAGTTTACTTCGGTATTCATTTCTCTGATCCACACTCATGACCACCGGAAACCTGTTGTATAACCGTTTCAAAGTAATATTCCCACTTTCCCGAAAAACCGGTTCGCTGAAATTCAAGATTATATTCCCTGATTTGTTCACATCCACCGCATTAGACAAGGGACTGTAAGTACTGATCACAGGGGCTTTTAAATCCACTTTCAGGGTAATGGCACTCCCTGTGGCGATGGGGCCATTTCCCGCCCCATCGGTCTGCCGGGCTAGCACATTATAGGTTGTTTCATTCCCCAGCCCCGGATTAAGGGAAACAGCACTGGAATAGGGAATCCAGGTTGACCCGTTATTCAGGGAATATTCCAACCCAGCCCCAGGTTCACCAGAAACCTGAAAACTCTGCACGTTTCCCTTATCACCTGCGGTAATGCCGCTGATAAAGGGGGCTTGTGGATTGGTTTTATCAATGCTGAGACTTACGGTTGCGGATTGACCAGAGGTATTGCCAGCGGCGTCGGTCTGCCGGGCGGTGATGTTGTATGCGATTTCATCACTCATGGTAACACCGGCGCCATAGGTGGTCCAATTCCCGCCCCCATCCAGGGAGTATTGGGCACCAGACACTCCCTCAAGTCCCGTGAGCGTGAAAGTTTGGTCGGTATTTTTTAGTCCTGATGTAACACCGCTAATCCCGGGTGCCGTGGGAGCCGTAGTATCCACCACCAAGGCCTTAGAACCGGCGAGACTCGATCCGCTGCCCAGGGCCGGGAGAGCCAAAGTGGCCTCATTACCCCAAACATCCTTTATTGTGGCAAAATCGGGAAGTACAAGTGCACCGGGGCTTTCGTAGTTGAGATCCCCAGAAGTATCCCCTGTTTGAACAATGTAAGTGAAGGATAGTTTATTTGTTCCCGATCCGGTGGAATAACTGGCATTCTGGTCGGCGGCGCCTGTTTCCAAGAGAATTGTCGGGGCTCCACTCACATAAACAGGGGTGGAGAAATTAACATCCACCGTAATCACTTTATTCACGTTAAACGCCCCGTCGGAGGTGGGACTGGTGACGGAAGAGACAGTGGGAGAAGTCTTATTAATCACAATGCTGAACTGGATTCCCGAGGGTCCCACATTTCCGGCACTGTCTTTCTGCCGGGCTCTTATCAGGTATGTACCAGGTGTGGAAAGAACCACATCACTGGTGTAATTTTGCCAGGTTCCCCCATCCCAGAGGGCGGATTCATCCCCCACCACGTAGGCTAAGGTGTATTGGAAACTGGCTCCCGGTTCCCCCGCCACGGTGAAGTTCTTGTCGGTGGAATAGGTTCCGTTGACCAGCCCGAGGATTACGGGAGCTAAAGGTGGTGTTTTATCGATAGTTACGGTCACTGGGGTAGAATTGGGGGAGGGATTCCCTGCCATGTCCACCTGTTTTGAGGTGATGAGGTAAGTTCCATCGGTAGCTAGGGTGATGTCTGTCCCCACAATCCAAGCCCCCCCGTTGATGGAGTAGCTGATCTGGGCTCCGGACTCGCCGGTGAGAATATAAGATTTAGTTTCGTTATGAGGCCCGAGGAGCATTCCAGAAGTATCGGGAGCCGTGGGAATCTGGGTGTCGACAACCACGGCTTTAGCAGCTAAAAGCAAGGCTGGATCCGGCAGGGTCAAGACCACGGGATTCCCGGCTCGGTCCACCAGGTTTCCACTGAGACTGGTGGTACTAAAGTGTGACAGATCCAAAGTATTCTCGTTCGAGCCCACAGTGTAATTGAAGGTGAAGGTATTAGTCCCGGAACCTTGGGCATAATAGGCTTTCACCCCTGCACCAGAGTTGAGCAGGATGTCCGGAGTTCCGGAGGTGATGGAAACGGGTTCAGAAAAGACCAGGGTAAAACCGATGGAAGCACCGGATTTATAAGCTCCATCGCTGGCTGTAATATTCAGGGCTGTGACCGAAGCTGTCAGGGTATCCACCTGAATCTCCTTATTATTCCCCAGGGAATTCAAAGCTCCTGGTGTGGGAAGCACCAGATCCCCGGCCTCCGCAGCATTTCCCACAGTATCTAAAATAGTCCCCCCATTCAGGGTCAAAGCTCCCGTGGAAGCATATTCCAGATCCGTGGTGTTTTGTGCCGGCCCTGCAGGAGTGTAGGCAAAGGTAAGGGTGGAGGTACCGGAACCGGTTCCATTATAGGTTGCCTCACCTCCGGTATTCAGGGCTAGGGTGGGATTTCCGGTGACCGTGACGGGCTTGGAAAAGGAAACTTTCAATAAGATGGGACCCGCCCCGATACCGTAAATTATATTAGCCATATCCGAAGTCACCGAGAGGGCTTTTGGATGAACCGCATCCAGGGTGATGGAAACATTGTTGCAGGAATCGGAGATATTTCCCGCCCCATCGGTGTGCCTGGCCGTGAGAATTCCCGAGCCCGGCAAGGTAACGGCAATTCCGGGATAGGTTCCCCAAGTCTGGCCCCCATCCACGGAATATTCCAAAACACCCCCGGTTTCCGCCCCGAGAACTTGAAATTGCTTACTGGCGTTGTAGGTTCCCGTCACCAGGGGATTTCCCAGGTGATCTTTGATGCTCGGCGGCGTGGGCTTGAGGGTATCCACCACCAGGTTTTTCTGACCTGAGAGACTGGTTCCGCTCCCCAAGGAGGTCAAACCTAATAGGGCATTATTCCCCACCGCATCCTTGATGGTTCCCCCGTTCAAATCCAGGGAGCTGGTTTGACTTGTCACTTCCAAGTCTGCACTGGCATCTCCGGCCTGAATCAGGTAGTTGAAAACCAAAGTCTGGGAACCAGCACCGGAGACGAAGGTGGCGTACCGGTCGGTAGTCCCGGTCTCCAAAAGAATGCGAGGAGCCCCGGTGACATAGACGCTATGGCTGAACTGGAGGTTAAGACTGATAACCTGGTTCATACGGTAAGCCCCGTCGGGGGTGGCCGATGATAGATTTTCCACCGTGGGTTCCACCCTATCGATACTCACAGTGAGAGCGGTGGTAGCCGGAGATAAATTCCCGGCTCTGTCGGTCTGCCGGGCCTTCACTTGGTAAGCCCCGTTGGAAATCAAAGTAGTTCCAGTTCCCGTGGTCCAGAGGGCACCTCCGTCCAGGGAATATTCAAAAGTCGCCCCCGATTCCCCGCTTACGGTAAAAACTTGGTTGGTGTTATAGGTTCCCGGTACGATACCCTGGACCATGGGGGCGGCGGGAATGGTTTTATCCAAAATAAAACTTCGGGGGGATGAAGACACACTATAATTCCCCGCCAGATCCTTTTGCCGTGCTACCAGGTTATAAGAACCTTCCCCAGAGATCCCAAAGGCTCCGGCGTAGACAATCCAATTCTGCCCGTTGTCCAGGGAGTACTCACTGGCAGCCCAATCTGAGGCATTTCCACCGAGGGTAAAAGTTAAGTCGGTTTTTGCATAATTCAAACCGTTAATCACCCCACCGGTGAGATTGACACTGGGGGTGCCAGGCTTGGCGGTGTCCACGACAAAGTCTTCATTATCCGCCAAATTACTAGCCGGAGGTAGAACGTAGGAACATTCATTTCCCGCCAAATCGGTGATTTTTTGCCGGACTTGGGTGATGGTGAGATCCGGGGAGTTTTGACCTGCGGCCACGGTGAAATTAAATAAAAGGGATGCGGTCCCTGTTACCGAATCAAAGGTAGAGGTGGTGAAGTAGGCCTCCCCCGTGGTGGAAAGCACCAGAGAGGGATTCACGGGGGTAATCACTGCTTCATTCAAGGTAAGGTAAATTCCTCCCCCGGAAAAACCGGGGAAATACTGAATTCCCGTTAGGTTCGGGTTATCAATCTGGGTGATAACCGGAGCAGTGGTATCGATGATGAAATTTTTCACCGATTTCAGGGATCCTGAGGCCAAGTCCGTGGGGAGACTGGTGAGATTCACATTATTACCCGCAGGGTCAGCTAGGGTTCCTCCGTTCAAATCCAAGGAAGCGGCATCCAACCGTGGGGAATTGTGTCCCGCAGCCACAGTGTAATTGAAGGTTAAGGCCGAGGTTCCGCTGCCGGCGGAATAAGGGACGGGAAAGTCCGTACCATCCATTTTCAAAGTGAGGGTGGGAATTCCAGCGGTTAATGTCACCATCACCGGTTCAGAAAAATTCACCAAAAGAGGAATCACGGACCCGGCTTTATAATAGCCGTCGGCACTAAGGGAATTGAGCCCTATAACTTGAGGAACCAGGGTATCGATGATGAAATTTTTGTTATTTCCCAAACTATTGGCGAGCCCCGGAGTTTCCAGAGTTAAAACCGCTGATTCCGCACCGGAGGACCGGTCGTCATGGATGGAGCCGGCATTCAGAACCAAAGCATTCCCATCCACATAGTCCAACCGGGAGGTAGAATCGCCGGTCATCACGGTGTATCTGAAAAGGAGGCTGGGCGAGCCCGAACCACTCAGATACAAGGCTTCCCGATCCAGGACACCCGTTTCCAGTTTGAGAGATGGTACACCGGTTACCAAAACGTTCCGGGAAAAGTTTACCCTGATATCTATGGTGGTCCCAGCCTTATAGGTACCATTGAGGTTGTTGGAACTCACCCCCAAAACGTAGGCAATATTTGTATCATTGGTGATAAAGGAGGTTGCGGGAACCGACTGCTGATTCCCCGCCAGATCCCTCACCCGGGCTAGAATTTTAGTACTTCCCGCCATGGGAATGGTGATGGGCGCATTGGGGTAAAGAGTCCAGTCGGTACTTTCTGAATTATTATCCCAGGAATATTCCACAAAATCCCCCACATTAAATCCACTCAGGGAAAAGGAAGTGGCATTGAGCTTTACAATTTCCGGGAGCTCAGGGGGGGTGGTATCCACCACCAAGTTTTTCGCATCGCCCAAGGAACCGGGAGCTCCAGGTGCGGCCAGGGTTAAATCCCCGTTATTTCCCGAGGCATCCCGTATAAATCCCCCTTCAAGATTTAGAGCACCAGCACTGGAGTAGTCCAAATCCGAAGAGTTATCCCCGAGAAGAATTTTATAGCTGAATGTTAAAGTCTGAGTCGAACTTCCAAATAAATAGGTAGCCTTTCTGCCTAAGCCAGAGTTCAGATCCAATGTAGGGATGCCGCTCACGGTCACTGGCTCTGAAAATTCTATCCTGATGGCGAGCTCTGCCCCAATGGTGAAATTGTCCGAGGTTCCGGCGTTGGATGTGGGGGAGGTTACGGAGAGGATTTTAGGAGACGTCACATCCGTATCTATGATTAAATACAAGCGCGAGCGTCCTACGTTTCCTTCCTGATCCGTCACCACCACTTCGAAGTTTTGAGCCCCGGGTAAAAGGCCAAAATCCAAACTGCTCAGGGTCCACGTTCCCCCTGCAGTATCCACCGCAGCGCCCAGAGTCTTAGAGCCTTCCTTCCAAATGACCTCCACGGATTCGATGCTGCCGCTGTTATCCTCCCAGGTTCCAAAAATGGTAAAGGGAGCCCCGGGACTGTCTTTCATATTCATGCCATTGATGAGGGTGTTATCCACATCCACCGTGGGGACATCCACATCGGGAACCAGAAAATCCAAAGTAGTATAGGAGGGGGAGACTGAACCGTTCACGTCTTCCACACGGATATAAATCCTATAGGCTCCGGTGTGGGAGGGAACCTTCAAAGACCAGGTGTACTGTTGTGGTTTATCAGCGCTTTTGTCGATCACCTGGGAGCTGGTGGTGGGGGTAAATTCCGAGGTGCTCCAATTCAAAAAGTCCTGATTTAACACTGTCGTGGTCCTGGGGACAATGCGGGTATATACTTTTTTCACCCCGTCATCATCAAAAACATTTCCCGAAATACTACCTCCCGCCCCCACCTGGTCCTCTGGCGCATTACTGGTGACCTTAGCCCAGGGATAGTCCTTGTCAGGATATACACAGAGATAGCTCAAAGCCCTGGCTTCCGTGTTTCCAGCCATATCCAGGGCCACGGTTCTTACTTGGAAAAAATTCTTCTGGGCCTTGATCAGAGGGGAGGTTGGGAGGTCCAAATCTGAGGTTTCCACGGTGATGGTAAAATTGTAGAGGGATCCTGTGACATTTTCAGGTTTTTCCTTCTCGGTGATTTTCCGGGAGTAAACCAAGGCACCGCTCATGTCGTAAAGACCCACTTCTGCGCTTACGGCCTTAAAGTCTTCGCTCAAAGCCCCGCGGATCTGAAAACTCTGGTTTTTGAAAAAGGGAAGATTGTCAAAGTTATCCACATCCAAGTCGCTGAGTCCCGATCCGGTGGAGTTGGTCAATTCCCGGAGTTCAGGGAGTGTGATAAGAAGACTAGGACTGTTGGAATCTACAATAATGGTAAGGCTGGTTATGGAGGAAGCGGAGGCATTATTGACCGCATCTTTGGCGGTGATTTCCAGAAGATATTCCCCGTCGGGAAGGTCCTCCACATTCACACTCCAGATGTTTTCGGACAAGGAAGCAACCCATGTTTTTCCCAGACTCTGGATACGGGCAGTAACCTCAGTCACACCGATGTTGTCGGTGGCGAGTCCAGAAAGGGTGAATGTGGGTCCCACATAGTCCATATTTTTATGGGAGGTTATGGAAACCACTGGACCGGTTAAATCCAAGTCCTTTCCCAATCCAGTATAGGGGTTCTGGCAGGATGCCAAAAAAACCGTGGTGACTATCACAACTAACAAATAACTTTTTTTCATCATCCTCTCCCGTAAACCGCTTGCCATGGCAAACGTTTACATCCATCAGAATACACCCCTAATCTCCAATATGTCAATCTCAACCCCTTATGAATTTTCCAGGAGAAAAACCTCGATACCCACCCTTTTCCCATCGCAGCCCATTACTTTAGCGGTAATGCGCTTACCGCCCTGAATCAAACGGGCAATTACTTCATTTCTCGGCTTCGGACAGTAGCCCAGGATTTGTCCGCCCAAGGTACGTACTTCCACAGCCCATGGGTCAAAGGCATTATCCACCTGATGAGAAAGAACTAAGGTGTCTCCCAATTGTAGTCGAATCGGTGTAGTGACCCGGTAATACGTTCCCATCACAGGGAACAATCCCAGACTGATCCGTTTAATCCCAATGTTACCCCCTGTAGAACCGTTATTCCACCCTCCCCCCAGAAGCAACTTTTTTTCCAACCAGGTTAGAAAGACCCCTTCTCTTCCCGAAGCCCACACGTCTGGATTTAAATCCACATGGGAGGTCACCCAACCCTTGGAAGTCTTTCGGAAACGGATCGTAAAGGAAGGGGGTCCGGAGATTTGAAACCCTGCTAACCGCCCCAGAACCCCTCGGATTCGGAATGGCCCCCATTGGACCACGGTGGGGAGGGTAAAAAAATCATCGGTAAATATTTTTCCCACCACCAGAAGGCACCGTGTCATAGTCTGCATACCTAAACAATAAAACCCACCTATGCCAAAAGCCGCACACGGGGTAAAATATCCCCATGAGTACCTTTTCCGCCCATTCCCTGGCACAATTGATAAAAGCTTTGGATCTCCTAACCCGTTCCCAGGGGGCCACTATCCAGGAACTCATGGACGAATTGGAAATCAGCCGTCGTTCGGTGTACCGGGTTTTTGACCTCCTGGACCAATTGCAAATTCACCGGGAGGACGATCAATTTTTCCAAGAAAATGTGAAACGGTATTTTGTGGAGCCCCAGCAACTTCAAAAATTAGGCCTCACCATTCCCCCCATCCCGGATCTGACCCTCACCCTGCCGGAAGTTTTGATCCTCCAGTACCTTTTCCAGTCCGGGGGGGTTTTTAAAAATACCAGCACCGAAGGGGTCATGATGACCCTTCGAAAAAAGCTGGCCTTTTTAGGGGAAAGCCAAGGGCTGAATATCTCCGGTGCGGGTATGGACTCAGTCTTTCAGGTGACGGCTAAAACTTCAAAGGATTATTCAGGTAAGGAAGAGCTCATCGCCGATCTCACCCAGGCCATCATTCAAACCCGGGTCTGCACCGTAACCTACCACAACTTCAAAACCGACGAGATAAAGACCTACGACATCCACCCTTTAAAAATTGTGGAACATAAAGGCGGACTGTACGCCTTTGTACGGGTGGTAAAATATGGATCCATAACCACCTTAGCAGTGGAGAGAATTCAAAACCTCACAATAAATGAATCCACCTTCCCATACCCGGAGAATTTCGATCCGGATAAAATGCTGGAATCCGCCTTCGAACTAACCTTTGGCACCCCTGAAATAGTGAAAATTCATTTTAACCCCAAAGAGGCTAAATATATTCAAGAAAGAACCTGGTCAGCGGATCAGGAAATTGAAATTCAGGAAAATAAGAGTATCATCCTCACCATGACCACCTCGGGACTGGAAGATGTGAAGCGCTGGGTATTACAGTACGGAAGCGGAGCCAAAGTCTTGGAACCCCAGAGTTTAAAACAAGCCGTAGAAGAAGAAGCCCGGGGGATCTTGGCCTGAGAAACCCAGCGGAGGACATAAATCCAAATATAAAGCGGGTGATCACATGATTAGGATAAGGGAAATTTAAAAACTTCAGAAGCCTTTCTTTCTTTTTCTTGACTCCTATCCTCCTCCACAATTACCCCGCTTACTCAACTAATTTTTTAATTGGCTTGATCGTTTTTAAGGCCCAGTCATAGTGGCTGGATGTGGCAGAAACCAGGTAGGCACCCAAGGACGTGGTACCTGTCCACGGGTATTTCTTCTTGGTGAACAATTCCTCGTCATTATGTTTTTTTATTATTTCCATCATTTTAATATGACTTTTTTTGAATAGACCTACGGCCACTGACAACTCAGTTCCCTGATATTTTTCAAAGATTCTACGGTTTAATATGGGCAAGGTTTGCCAAGTTACATCTTCTGCAGGAATCGAAGGCTTTTTACCAGACATTCCCACTTCGTACCAATTCATCATCATCCCATGCCATTCATGTAAATGACAAATGACATCGGAGATGGTTTTATCGCGGTCATTGAGTTCATTATTTTCATAGGTCTGAATTTGGAATGATTTCGGCAAGCTTTCAATGAATGCTAAAAGTTTTGTGTAATTCTCCTCGGCGAGGGAAAGCAACTCTAATTGATTGGTCGGTCTCGGCATTTCATTCTCCCCATTTTACTGTCAGTCAGAAATTGCGTGAGGGATGCGGCGGGCGCGAAGCGGTCCCGGAGGGACGGAAGCCGGAGGCGTACCCCAGAGCTCCCCGACCCGCAGGGACACGCCC
>CAZUXL010000041.1:0-8927 GCA_964624355.1 uncultured Spirochaetales bacterium | reverse complement strand
AAGGGAAGACCAGAGTTGGTCGTAGTTTCGGGTCACGGGGATTTTGGGGAATTGGGCGATGATGGAGTCCGGGGGGCAGTAGAAGAATCCGGCGTCCGCTTCTTGGAGCATGCCGGTGTCGTTGTAGCTGTCCCCTGCGGCGTAGACTTTTAAGCCCATGGAGTGGAAGCCTTGGACGGCGATTTTTTTTCCGTCTTTTTGCCGAAGTTTGTAGTCCACCACTTCGTCTTTTTCATTGACGATGAGGGTGTTGCAGAAGATGGTGGGAAGACCGAGTTTTTCCATGAGGGGTCCGGCGAATTGGGTGAAGGTGTCGGAAAGGATGACCACCTGGGTTTTCCGGCGGAGCTTGTCTAAAAACTCCTTGGCGCCGGGCATGGGGTCCATTTTGCGGATCACATTTTGTATATCCTGGAGCTTGAGTCCGTGGTCCTTGAGCCAACCCAGGCGCATTTTCATGAGTTTATCGTAATCGGGAATGTCCCGGGTGGTGACTTTGAAGTCGGGAATCTTCGTAAGCTCGGCAAATTCGATCCAAATTTCAGGAACCAGGACACCTTCCAGGTCCAGGGTGACAACATTCATCATTGGGTACTCCTAAGCATTTTTACCAGAGGTAGGCGGGTGTGGCAAGGTGGGGGGTGGGCATCTGCCCCTGGCACTGTGGGGACAGACCCTGGTTTAGTCGGGGTCTGTCCCTGCTCTGTCCCCGCTCTGTCCCTGCTCCGTCCCCTCCGGCTCAACAACTGCTTCGGAGTGAGGTTTCTCACCCCTCTTGCCCGACGATCAGACTCAGGATAATATGACCTATGGACTCCATTTTCAATAATTTTTTCCTGCCATTGGCTCAACTTCTTGGTTTTATGATCCTGGGTTTCAGCCTAGGCCGTAGTAAAATCCTCAAAGGCACATGGATTGACCGGGCTTTAACCGTGATCCTTTATTTTTTACTTTTTGTCATGGGATGGAGAACCGGGGCCATTCCTGGAATAGCTTCCCAATTGGGCGGTCTGGGGATGACGGCTTTTCTTTTCGCTGTCGCCGCCCTGACGGGTTCTTGGATCTCAGTACTCCTGGCTCAAAAAATGGGCCTTAAACCCTTGGCAAAGCAAGCGAGCACCGACCAAGTTCTGGAAGATCAACTCCCCCCTTCCCTTTTTCGAAAACTATGGAACATTTTAAAAGCCCCCCTACTTCTCCTGGGGATAGTCATAGGTGGGGGGATTTATGGGAGCACAAGCCCCTGGAACCTGGGCCTCAACCTAGATTATTTGGCCGCCAACCTAGTCCTGGTCCTGGTGTTTTTCGTGGGACTCCAAACCGGAGCGGCCAATTTGGACTTTAAGCTTCTGTTCGGGCGAAAGTCCACCTATTTTTTGCCCCTGCTCACTGCCCTGGGATCCCTCGGCGGCGGCGCACTGTTGGCCCTGGCTTCCGGAACCTGGTGGTCGATCTCTCCAGGGAAGGGTGCGGCGATCACCGGGGGATTTGGGTGGTACTCCCTGTCATCTGTCATCCTCAGCGCCCAACTTTCCGCCCCCATTTTGGGAACCATGGCATTTTTATCCAATATATTTCGGGAGACCCTCTCCTTTTTCTTTATTCCCCTCTTTGCCCGGCTGGGGCAGAGCAACCTGGCCATCGCCAGCGGAGGCGCCACGACCATGGATGTGACCTTGCCCATCCTGGAAAAATCGGCGGGGCCGGAGGTCGTCCTCCCTGCCCTGGCCCATGGAATCATCCTCTCCCTGCTCGTCCCCTTCGTGGTCCCCTGGATGTTTGGCTTGGGTAAATAAAATGCCCAAGTTTGCAGGCAGCTCCCAGGCCATCCTCCACAGCCGCCTATCCTTTATGATGTTTCTCCATTTTTTTAGCCTGGGAGCCATCACCCCGATTTTCAGTCTTTATTTAATTCGAGTTCTGGGATTCCAAGGAACCCAAGTGGGGATGATTTTGGCCATGGGGAGCCTGGCTATGGTGGTTACGCCGCTGATTACGGCCCTGGTGGCGGATAAATATGTTTCAGGCCGCCACCTCCTGGCTATCCTGAACTTCCTTTCCGCCCTGGCTTTTTATTTTCTCATCAGCTCCCAGGATTTCACCTCTGTCCTTTGGTTTTATACCCTGGCTATGGCGGCCAAAGGTCCCACATTTGCCCTTTCCAATTCCATCACTTTTCAAAATGTCACGGACTCTCAGAAACACTTTCCCCGGATCCGCCTTTGGGGCACCATCGGTTGGATCGCCGCAGGCTGGCTTTTCAGTTTTCTTTGGATCCAGGATAATGGGGGAGGAACCCTCTCCACGGTGATTATTTTAGCCGCCTTGGCCTCCTTCATCCTGGGGATCTACAGTCTGACCCTACCGGACACCCCTCTCCCCTTGAGCGAGGTGATTCCGACCAAAAATAAAGAGAATAAAAAAAATCCCCTGGGTCGGGATTTGATAAGTTTTTTATTGGTCACGGTGATTATCAGCGCAGCGGATAAGTTTTACTTTTTCGGTGCGAGTATTTTTCTCAATCAGTTATCCTGGGATGATAAATGGATCCTCCCGGTGATGAGCCTTGGCCAGGTGGCAGAAGTGATTGCCCTGGTGTTTTTAAGTCGGATTCTTCCCCGCTTAGGATTCCGAAAAGTATTTCTCCTGGGAGCAGCTCTCCAGGTACTCCGGTTCGCTTTACTAGCCTGGGTTCGGATTCCCTGGGAAATCATGGTGACCATATCCCTTCACGGTCTGTGTTTCAGCTTTTTCTTTGCCAATGCTTTTGTTTATATCGACAGCCGAACCACTAAAGCCAACCGGGCCAAAGTTCACCAGCTCTATATATTTTTGGTGGAAGGGGTGGGAGTGACCCTGGGCAATTTCTCCGCAGGCATCACCGCCCAGAGTCTCACGGTGTCCTCTAAGGGTGGTATTGATTTCAGTCTTTTCTGGCTCATCCCCGGGGCACTAACCCTGATTAGCTTCGGTATCCTGGGAATCTTTTTCCGTCCTAAAACCCCTGTTGTGTCCTCCTAAAGTTCTTTCAGCCCTTCTTTATAATCCTCAATGTAATGATTCAGCTCTTCGCTTCTGGATTTCAGATGGGAAAAGGCTGCCACTTCCTGACCGGTGCCTTTTATCCGGGCCAAATCGATCTGGAGGGACCGCAGGCTTTTCACCCCGGAACCGATCCGAAGTTCCAGCAGCTCTTTTTGATCCCGCAGATCCTGTACGGATTTTTTCTGTTTTTCCAGTTCAAAAAGACTCTTGTTGTATTCCAAACGGAGAACCTCCGAGGGCTGCCTTTCTAATTTCTGTTTCAGCAGTTCTTCTTCTTTGGTCATATCCAGGGTATGAAGGCTTTTTAAAATGCCGTCTATTTCACCCTCGATTTTCACCAATTCTTCCAATTGTTTTAAATAATTTTCCATCACCGGGGTGATGTCTTCCCCAAAGGGGGTGGATGAGGATTTCATGGTTTCCAGTTGAACCCTAATATCCATCACTATTTTTCGGGCATCCACCAGGGAAGCCGGTTCCCTGGCCATGGGAGCAGAAAGGGGTGCGGAGCCGGTGGAAATCCGTTTCCAAAAGTCTTTAAATTTCTTTCTTTCCGCAGGATAACCCGCCGCGTGCCCCACCATTCCCAACCCTAAAATTGAAGAGGGTATCAATGACCAAGAAATCCCTGCGTTACCCGTAATAAAATCTATAAACATCAGGAGACTGATGATCATTAGATTGCTTCCCAGGTGGGTCCAGAAGCCCACTCGGCCTTTTTGAAACCCCTTGAGGAGTTTTGTATCTTCATTTCCCAAGGTTTCCAGGGACTGAAGCTCCTTCTCCGTGCTTTTATGGGGGGCCACGGAGATCAAATGACTGACCACCCCGATACCCCAGGACAAAGCCACGATTCCGCACCAGGGAAAGGGATTGGATGTCATACCGAAGTTGATGTAGGCCAACGCCACATTGACCCCGAGATAGGCTCCCAGGTGGCCAAAAACCCCTTCCCGAGCCTGACGCGAAAGCTCCAGGGCCTTTTTTTTATAATTTTCAAAGACCGATAGGGGCCGGCCGTTCCTATCCTTGGGTTCCATGATCCCGGCGATTTCCTTGCCGATTTCTTGGAACGTAGTCTGAAGTTCGCTTTTCAAACTGGTATTCCACTCTTTTTTGATACTCTGTTTTATGCTGCGCCACTCGGTTCGCAGCCGTTGGAATTCATCTGTACCGGAGGTGGTAGTTTGATACTGGTAATCGGACTCTGGGGTTTTAGGAGTTGGTGCTGGGGATTCTGGAACCAGATCCTCCTGATCGTCGGTAATAATTTCGTAGGCATAGATTTCCCGGCTGATGTTCTTGAGTTGGATCTGGCCCAAATTATTCACCCGCATGGGGATCTTCCCTGAAACCTGGGAGTATACTTCCCGGGAAATATTAATGTGCCCCGGACGGGCAGAGGACTGGAGCCGGCTGGCGATATTGATCCCCTCACCCAGGGCATCGTTCTCATAAAAATAAATATCCCCCAAATGGACACCTATTCGGAGAGTCAGGGGATTCCCCGTCCCCGAAGCGCTATAGTCCCGGATCCCTTCCTGCACAGAAAGGGAACACCGAACCGCGTCCAGGGCCGTGGGAAAGTCCGCCAAAAAGGCGTCCCCGATGGTTTTGATCACTTTACCCCGGTGTTTTGCCACCAGGTCCCGGATGATCCGGTTGTGGATCTCCATAGTCTTGAGAGTACCCTCTTCGTCATTTTCCATCATCCGGGAAAATCCAACGATATCGGTAAACATAATAGCGGCTAATTTATAATCCTTGTGTTCCATAGCAGACCCATTTTATATGTAACTTGGCTTAATTAAAAGCCTAAACCCATAATGCTGGAAAAAAAAGTGACCTCGGGTTATGATTCCCCCATGAAAAAGCCCTCGCCCCAGAAAAATAAAACAAAAAACTCCCTCTTTTTTTTCACTTTTCTTCTACTCATCCTCGCTTTTCCCCTGGGATTGGAAGCTCTTCTTCGGTTAACCGGGGCGGGAATCGATACATACCCCTTTGTTCATCCCCAGGGTTATGAGGATGTTTGGGTGGATAATCCCCCGGCGTATCAAAAATATTACCCTAAAATATCCTCCCGAGAGGGTATGGATATTTTAAAACCCAACATTTTTAACACCATTAAAGACGAGAACATCCTTCGGGGCTTTGTCCTGGGTGGATCCACCGCCCAAGGATTCCCATTCTTAGCAAACCAAAGCTTCAGTAAAATTGCCGAAGCCTCCCTGGGGAAGGGGGAAAAGAACTTTGAAATCCTCAATTTAGGACGCTCTGCCATGTCCAGTTATTACATCCGGGATATGGCGGGAAAACTTTTGGATTATGATCCGGACTTTTTAGTGATTTACGCAGGGCACAACGAGTATTACGGAACCATTTCCGCCTCCACCGGGGGCAACCATTTCCTCAAACTTCTAAACTTGAAATTGAAAGAATCCAGGGTCTTCCAACTTCTCTTCGATGCCCTAAGCCCTACCCCGCCATCGATAGAGGCGGGTCAAACCCGGATGGCCCAGCAGTTCGCCGATAAAACCTTTCTCCCCAACCTTGTTTTGGACCAACAAGTGGCGGAGGATTTCTTGGACAATATAAAAGCCGCTGCCCGGCCCTTTCTGGCAAAAGGCCTTCCCGTATTCATCTACCTTCCTGTTTCCAATTTGGAAATGCCCCCCTTCAATTCGGAAAAACAAGGAACCTACCAAGTCCTCTTGGAAGAAGGATCAAAAGCCCTCGACCGAGGGGATTTAGAATCCTGGAAAGCGATAGATCAAAAACTAATCGCTGCCGGTGCCCAGGAAAACGCCCACAGACTGTATTTAAAAGCCATAAATCAGGGCCAAAATGGATCGTTAGACTGGAACGCTTTGGAAATGGCAAAAGACCGGGACACCTCCCCTTTCCGGGCAAAGTCCCTGAGCTCCCAGGTCTTGGGAAAATGGGCTTCGGAAGAAAAAGGAGTGGTCCTGATCGATACGGCCGCCCATTTTCTAAAGGAAGGGGCAACCTTTACCCGGGAGTATTTCATCGATCATCTCCACTTCAATTTTAAGGGACAAAAAGTGGCCGCTCTGGCCTTGAGCCGGGCTTTGGGTTCCTACTACGGGCTTACCCAGGCACAAAAATCCCAGACGGAAGAGTTTTACGCTACCCCGGATACACCGGAAAAAGCAGTTTTTCTCACGGATTACTTCTCTTGGAGGGCCATCACCGGGGTAGAAAAGCTACTTGCCACTCCCCCCTATAAATTTATGATTCTCCCAGCGGATTTCGGACTGGATTTCCAAAAATCAGGGAATCCGCTGTTTGAAAATAAAGAAGTCAGGGAGGGTTTGGCCGCCGTTCCCCCATCGGATCAGTTCTCCCGGCTGATGAGCTGGTATTCCTCCACAAGGCGATTGAACCTGCTTTCCACGAACCTGTTTGCCTTGGCCGCCACAGATCGGGGAAACCCTGGGCCTCCTCGGATGCTCGCAGAGCTCTATGAACGGTCACCCGATCCCGCCCAAAAAGCCCGAGCTTGGGAATTCTATTTAAAAGCCTATCTTCTATCCCATAGGGATCCCCTGTTCTTTAACCGCTTAAGAAAGGTCATGGTGGAAACGAACCAAAAAGAGCTTTATGAGAAGGTGAACGCCCAGTACGGTCCGAAAAACTAGGAATTATTCTCCTGTGGACAGGACAAAATTATCATGCTAATATTTTAGCATGATAAGGAGTTCCCATGATTAAATCGTTCCGAAGAGGACTTTTCCTGTCCCTCTTGATTTTTCTTCTCCCAGGGGTGAGTTGCCAAACCCAGAGTTTCCCCGGCCTCGGCGCCCCCGTTCCCGATGGGACCACCAGTTTGATTTCCCAAGACCAAGAGTGGTTCAAGGACAGTGTGTTTTACCACGTTTGGATCAAGGCTTTCGCGGATTCCAATGGTGACGGCATTGGGGACATCCCCGGTCTTACAGGGAAATTGGACTACCTTTCCCAGGACCTGGGCATCACTGCCCTCTGGCTTTCCCCCCACATGACCAATGCCAGCACCTTGCCCAACCTCCATGGGTACGATGTCACCGACCACTATTCGGTGGATCCCCGGTTCGGCACCAACGACCAAATGAAAACCTTTCTTCAGGAAGCCCATAAAAGGGGCATTCGGGTCATTTTCGACCTGGTACCCAACCATGTGAGTGACAAGCATCCCTGGTTCCAGGAGGCCTTGGCGGATCAAAATGGAAAGAGATCGTGGTTTAAGTTTAGGGATTCCCGTCCCGCCACCGGTTGGACGGGATTTGATAGAACCTCAGATTGGCATAGGGGTACCGGTGGGTCTTACTATTACGGAATTTTCTGGAAAGGAATGCCGGATCTGAACTACCGCAATCCGGAAGTGAGAAAAGAAATCGCCCAGGTTGCCCGGTTCTGGCTCGATATGGGCTTCGATGGGCTCAGGATCGATGCGGTTCGGTATCTTTTTGAAAATGAAGAGAGTTCCGGTGCCAAGGATGACACCACTGACCTGCCCGAAACTATTTCCTTTTTCCAAGATTTCCGTAAACAGGTCATCGATCCTTACACTTCGCTTCATTATCCCAAAATGATGGTGGCGGAGAACTGGACCGATAACAAAGCTGGGTTGAAGTCCTATTTAGGTACCCTGGAGAACCCCTCCTTCCAGATGACTTTCGACTTCCCTTCTGTCCGTATGATCACCCAAAAGGCCGAGGATCCCACGAATTACGACCTGGATGACTGGTGGCAGGATTTTTCTACCAAGCTTACAGTGGGATGGATGGGAACCTTTCTTTCCAACCACGACAATGTGATCAGCCGCCCCGCCACTCGTTATGAAGGGGACAAAAACCTCCAGCGATCGGCGGCAGCCCTTCAGCTCACCGGGCCAGGGACGCCTTTTATTTACTATGGAAATGAAATCGGCATGGAAGGGGAAGCGGGAAATGACATCAATCTCCGTACTGATTTTGAGTGGGACCGCCTGGAACAGGAACAGAAAGACAGGGAATCTCTCTTTCATTCCTACAGTGCCCTCATCACCTTGCGAAAATCCCAGCCAGCCCTTTCCAGGGGTGATTTTTCCATTGTCCCAACGGCAGAAGAGGCTCTTTTTGCCTTTACCCGTCAGTGGAAAAATCAAACACTCTTGGTGATCCACAACCTTTCCCAGGATGCCGTTTCTCCGGACTCCATTCTCCAGGCTAAGGCTATTCAGAAACAGATTTTTGGAAAACCCGGATTCTTACCATCAAAAGACGTGGGAGTTTGGCTGTTGAAATAGCGCTGACAGGAGAATCTGCTCCGGGGGGCAGATTCTCTTTAACTTATTTCCATTGAAATTTTGGTTTGGCGTGAACTTTTGTCAGCCGGAGCTTGGCAAAGAACCTTCGAAACCGATTGGTGGAGTATTTGGAAATGTAAGAAAAAACGACTTGGTTGAAGGGAATGAAAACATATGCCGCCAATTTATCCCGGGCATCGGAGGATTTACCTTCACCAAGATTGAAAAGCTCAATCCTTTTCTTTTCTTCCAAGAGATAATACATATGGTCAGAAATGTTGAGAAAAAGCTCAATTTTCGTCATGTGGGGAAAAAGCTTCTCCGCATGGGTTTCTTCAATGGCCATCATCAAGGGTGAATAAGAATTCTGAAACCACGAAGCGATGGATTGCTTGAGGGTGATGGTGATCGGAAGCTTTTCCTCTATGAAGTATTTATGGGTGTCGATATGGAGAATGACTTGCTTGTACACTTCATCATTGTCCATATGGGTAAATGTACCAATTTCGTTGGCAAATTCCGGCAGATCCGCAAGATAAGCTAAAAAACTCTCTTTGCTTAAATTCATTTTGCTCATTTGCTCTAATACTAA
>CAZUXL010000040.1:0-26372 GCA_964624355.1 uncultured Spirochaetales bacterium | reverse complement strand
AAAGGCTTTGTATTCAATAGCCAGGAAGTGCACGTCTCCGCCAGTATAGGAATCGCCACCTTTCCCCAAGACGGGTCTGACCCCATTACCATTCTCCGGTGTGCGGATTCCGCCATGTACAAAGCCAAGGAATCGGGGAAAAATAACTTCCAATATTCTTCCCAGGAATTAAACACCCATTCCCTTCAGAGGTTGGCCCTGGAATCCAGCCTCCAGCATGCTCTAAGCCGCAAAGAACTCCACCTGGTTTACCAGCCTATTATTAATACTAAGGATCAACGGATTTTGGGTGTGGAAGCCCTAATGCGTTGGGATCACCCGGATATGGGTTCCATCAGCCCCTTGCAGTTCATTCCCTTGGCGGAAGAAAATGGTATAATTGAGGAAATCGGGCATTGGGTTCTAGAAACAGCCTGCAGGCAAGCTCGAAAATGGTTGGGTAAACCCCTCAGCCTCTCGGTGAACGTATCGGCTCGGCAACTACAACGATCCAATTTTCTGAAAGAACTCAAGTCCGTGTTGGATAAAACTGGTTTCCCACCTCCAGCCCTGGTCCTGGACATCACCGAATCCATTATCATGATAAATCCCGATCACGCCTCAGAAGTCCTCCATGGCATCCGGGACCTGGGGGTAAAAATAGCTTTGGATGATTTTGGAACCGGATACTCCTCCCTCTCCAACTTAAAAAAATTCCCCATCGATATCCTCAAAATTGACCGAAGTTTCCTACAATCGGTCCCTGAGGATGTGGAAAATACCGCCCTCACCTCGGCTATCATCGCCCTGGGTGAAAAATTAAATCTTCTGGTGGTGGCAGAAGGGGTGGAAAATGAAGCCCAGAAACTCTTTTTAGAGGCTCAAAATTGTCCCCAAAGCCAGGGGTTTCTTTTTCATATACCTCTGGAACCGGAAGAAATTACCAAACTATTATAAAAAAAGGCTGACCCTTCACCCTTTCACAGGATAAGGTCAGCCAATTTTAACACGAACCAGGATTAAATTTTCTTAAAAATCACGATACCGTTATGTCCACCAAAACCTAGGGTATTAGACATAACAGCGTTTATTTTCCCACTCACACCTTTGTTCGGAACATAATCCAGGTCGCAGCCGGCCTCGGTATCAGGATTGTCCAGGTTGATAGTCGCAGGGAAAAATTGATCTCTCATGGCCAGAATGGAAATAATAGCCTCGATTCCTCCAGCCGCTCCGATACAGTGCCCGGTCATGGACTTGGTGGAACTCACCTTTAATTTATAGGCATGATCACCGAAAACCGCCTTGATGGCCTTGGTTTCCACGGGATCGTTCACAGGGGTGGAGGTTCCGTGGGCGTTGATATAATCAATGTCCTCGGGCTTCATTCCTGCTTCCCTCAAGGCTGTCTGCATGGCCTTGATGGCTCCCAGCCCCTCTGGATGGGGAGAGGTGAGATGGTTGGCGTCACAGGTCATTCCATAACCCACCAATTCGGCGTAAATCTTCGCTCCCCGGGCTTTTGCGTGCTCATATTCTTCCAAGATGACCATACCTGCACCTTCACCCATGACGAAGCCTGAGCGTTCCTTATCAAAGGGACGGGAGGCGCGTTTTGGATCGTCGTTGAACTTGGAGGTCACCGCTTGGAGAACTATAAATCCACCGATTCCCACTTTTGTGATTGCCGCTTCCACGCCTCCAGTGATCATTACGTCCATGTGGCCCGAGCGGATCCACTGAGCCGCTGCTCCGATAGCGTCAGTCCCCGCGCTGCAGGCGGTGAGTAGGGCAAAAGAAGGCCCCATGGCACCGGAGGCAATGGACAGATTGCCAGCCCCTTCGTTGGCGATGAGTTTGGGAATGGTCAAAGGAGGAATACGGGTTACCCCGCCGCCGAGAAAGAGTTTCTCGTAGGCTACTTCCAAACTGGAGATACCACCGATACCATTCCCCAGAACCACGCCGATTTTATCCGCATCCTGGTTCTCGCCGACTTTTATTCCCGAGTCGGCCAAGGCCTGCATCCCCGCGTAGGAAGCATAAATGGAAAAATCATCCATTTTTCGAGCGTCTTTTCGATCCACAAAGGGAGCAGGGTCAAAATCTTTTATTTCAGACGCAATTTTGCAGTCAAATCCTTCCGTATCAAACTTCGTGATGGGACCAATGGAACATTCGCCATTTTTAATAGCCTGCCAAAAAGTGGGAATATCCTTCCCCAGGGTGTGGGCCACACCCATACCGGTGACGACAACTCTTCTTCTTTCCATAAAATCCTCCTAGACTCCCATGCCGCCGTCCACTCCCAGCACCTGACCCGTCACGTAGGTGGACAGGTCCGAGGCTAAGAACAGACAAACATCTGCAATTTCTTTTGCCGTTCCCATGCGTTTGAAGGGAATGGTTTCCAGCATTTTATTTCTTTCGATTTCCGGGATTTTATCTGTCATTTCCGTATGTATGAATCCCGGAGCCACAGCATTTACCCGGATTCCACGGCTGGAAACTTCTAAAGCCATGGACTTGGTCAGTCCGATGAGACCGGCTTTGGAGGCGGCATAATTACTCTGGCCCGCATTTCCATGAACCCCCACGATTGAGGTCATATTAATGATGGAACCACCCTTTCGGCCGATCATGTGCCGGGCTACAGCTTTGGAAATATAAAAAGCCGAAGAGAGATTTGTTTGAATAACCGTGTTCCAATCCTCGGAGGACAATCGGAATATCAGACCATCCTTAGTAACTCCCGCATTGTTCACCACAATATCAATTCCACCGGATTCTTTTAAAATGGTATCCACCACAGAAACGATGGCCTTTTCATCCGCCACGTCCGCAACCCGGAAAAATACTTCCACTCCGTTTTCCTTGGCCAGGGCTTCCACTTGATCCCAATCATCCCCTTGGGAACGGGAGAGGGCGTAAACAGTGCAACCATTTTTCAAAAACGTTTCCACGATTGACCGGCCGATTCCTTTGGAACCTCCGGTAACTATGGCTTTCTTTCCTTTTAACAGCATGGTTAATCCTTATTTGATTTGATCAATTTGTTCAAGCTTCCCCGCACTGAAGATGGGGACCTCGGAACCGGTGGCGCCCCAAAGCCCTACGAGTACAGCCCCAGGACCGGCTTCGATGATTCTATCATACCCGGCCTGCAACAGGGCGTTTTCTTCCAAAGTCCATTTCACAGGACTGATGACCTGAAGGATGGCTAATTCCCTCGCCTGGGCTCCCGAGGTGATCAGTCCTCCGGTCACATTGGAATAAAGGGGTATCCGGGGATTTTCAAAATTTATCATTTCGAAAACCTTTGCCAATTCCTCCGATGCGGACTTGAGTAGGGGTGAATGAAAGGGGCCTGAAACTTTCAGGGTGATGATTCGCCTGGCTCCGGCGGCTTTTAGCACCTCTGAGGCGGCTTTTAAACCGGGAGCAGTTCCCGAAATAACCACCTGCACGGGAGAATTGTAGTTAGCCGCAAAGATACCTGGAATCCCGGAGAGAGCCAGAGCCTTCTCCACCGCATCGGGGGACAGACCTACGACCGCCGCCATCCCCGGATCCCCCTCGCTTCGATCCAGAAGGTCCGAAGCCCGCGCCATGGCTTCGCCCCGGAGTTTTACCAATGGAAAAACCTGGGCAGCAGTAAGAACTTGGGATTGAACCAAAGCGGCGTATTCTCCCAGAGAAAACCCAGCGCAGGCATCTGCACTAAATCCCCGGTCTTCCAGTACTGCAGCGGCACTCAGGTTGGCCAAGGTAATGGAAACCTGGGTATTTACCGTTTCTTTCAAATCCTCTTCCGAACCGTTAAAAAGGAGTTCCTTAACATCGATACCTGTGGTTTGTTCCGCAAGATTAAAAAGTTCCCGAACTCGGGGGGATGAGTCAAAGAGATCCTTGGCCATACCAGGGTATTGGGCCCCCTGACCAGGGAAAACGAAGCAAGTCTTCATGACGCCTCCAGACAAATTTTCCGACACTTTATCCCAAGACTTCTTGAAAAGCAAGGTAGGGTGGCCGAATGATGAATACCTCCAGGAGTGTATTCAAATAAAGCAACCTCTGGGATGATAGTATTTACTCCCCTTTCAATTCATCGGAACCTTGAGTTTTCCAAGTTATTCGGAAAGTTAAGTCCTTATCCTGGGATTCATTAATCCGTGCCCGGTATAAGCTCCACCAAGCCTGGGAGAGGGAAAATTCCAGGGTCCAATCATCTCCCCTCATCTCCAGTTGGGCCCCTGTGGAATAGGTCAGTTTCTGTCCCACACTTCTCTTCCCATCGAAATCAGGAATAAAAACAGAAAAATCCCAGGATAAAGGAATAAATCCAAACTTTAAAAAGTCCCCCTTCCAAGTTCCCTGAATCTGACCCTGGGTGGAGAATTCCGGTTGGATAATTTTTTTGAGGGTCAGACCTCCAGAAATTTCCAGGGCCTGCACACCCAAATCCAACTTCAGGGCGCCTTTCAGACTTGTATCGAACCCTGGTCCTGTAATATTTGAATCCAATACTTTGAAAAAGTTCACCTCTGGATTGTATTTCAGTCCAAAAATACCGGATTCCAGGGTCTGGGAAAACTCCATTCCCGCACCCAAGGCCCCATAGGAAAAGTAGTCCAGGTTTGTAACTGTTCCTGGGGTGGGAAGATCACTGGAGCTCTCGTTATGGGTTGAAAGTCCCTGGAACCCGAGATCCATTTTCCAGTTTCCCGACTTTTTCCCGGCTTTCCACCGCCAGCCCAATGAACCTTCCAAACTGGTGCTGTCCAGCACTCCCATAAAAGTCACAGCCAGGGGAACCCAGGTCCCTGCCCCCTTCGCCTTGAACTGGGTAAAAAATCCGGTATCCAAGCCCTTTTTAAGGGTATTTTTCTGAAAAATATCCGTGGAAAGGGAAAGTTCGGGGGTACTCCCCTGAGGACTGAGGTCTGACCCCGTTCCAGGATCCACATCCGCCAAAGACCAGGTTCCCCCCACCTGGGTTTCGTAATCCAAACTAGGTTTCGGAAGATCCAAGGTTTCATTATTTTGAGCCAGGAGCGAAAAAACTGTAATAAAACTCAGAGATAAACTCAACAGGGTGCTTTTCATGGTGCTTCCTTATATTTGTAAACGTTCAAGGGACGATGGAATTCTGATCTGTATCGGCAACGAATAATGGGTTATGCCAGTCTGTGTACCAATCCCCTGCCCAGCTGGTTCCAGGAAAAGAAGGGTTTCCATTATCCACAAAGAATTTATATTGTTGATTGGCCTGGGCATCGGCAACCACTTCGTAGACTCCCCCTCCTTTATCAGTCATGGGGATAGGCGTGTTCCAATCTCCGTTATTTTCCGTCAGGGCACCCCGGAGATAAACTCCTTCTACGGTATTTGCCCCGTAGGCAAAGTGACTGGGTTTAAACCGAAAAAGGTAGGTTCCATCATTATTATTGAGGATGGAGATGTAATCATCCCAGTAGGGGGTTCCTAAATCCGAGTAGATCTTGGTGCCTAGAAGTGCATTGGAACTATCGTAAGCGGTGATTTTCAAGGATAAAAATCCCCTATGGAAGGGCAGGGAAAAAGTTGTCGCAAAAGGAGGGGAACTGTCACTGTTCGTCAAAGGAGCAAACACATTCAAAGGATCATTGGCACCGGGGGAGGTGACTTCAAAATTGACCTTTGCCACCCCCTCGCCGGTAATATCAACTCCCAGGGAAAAATCTTGGGTTGAGGCAGTGGAATAGGGCATTTTCCAAACACCACTGGAGAGTTGGGTGAATTCCGGACCTCGGTTCAAACTCAAGGAAACTTGGGAAACCTCCCCTTGGAAAAGGGCGATGTCGTCCCGGACCCGCTGTATTCGGGTGGCAAAATAAGAGGATTGGGTATCTGTGGCCATCATTGGAGAATTTCCATCAGGACCCAAATAATCAAAATCACCCACCAAATCCTTCACTTTTAAATAAAAATCCTGATAGGCGTCGTAGTTGAATCCTGAGTTCAACTGAGCCTCTAAAGCTGCCACATAGGCAGCCCTGTACTCGGGAATGGCGAGAACCTTATCCACCAAGGGCCGGCTGCGACTGGATCCGAAGGGAAAGGTAAAATCTGGGGAAGTGGGTACATCAAAAATACCCACTGAGGCTGTATTATACGGAAGCCATCCGTTGCCCAAACCATTGTCATAGTCATAGGGAATAAACACACCCTTTTTTCCCTGACCAGGGAAGTACAGATGATAATTGTTGCCCATGGACCGGTAATCATCGGGCATCCCCAAGAGTAGGTTAGCTGCCATCCATTTTAGGTAATTATCCATGTCAAAATTAGCATCCAAATAGGTTTTCAGCGCTGCACCGGAGAGGGTATTGAGGTTTTGGATGAACCCTACTAAGACGGAGTGGTCCGCAACCGTACCCGTTTCGGCGGTGGTCAAATCGTAGGAGGGCCGGTAATTGGTGGTCCAATCTTCCACCCCCAAGAGATTAGTTCCGTTTTTAAGCTGTGATGAATTCCATTCCAAGGTTGCCGGTCCGCCGGATTGCCATAAACATTTGTATAATAAACCATCGTTGTCAGACCCCCATCTTCGGGTTAAGAAGCTTTTATTCACCGGTTCTACAGCGGTATAGTACCCATAGTTGATTACCTTGGGAGTACCGCTGGGTTCCAGGATACGAATTTCCAGTTTTGCCAGTCCTGCTTTGGGGGCAATGATTCCCTGTTGGTTTAAATAGGTATAGGCGAACAACTCCCTCACCGCAGCGATGGAATCCCCAGCGTATTTCAAATTCAAACCTCGAAGGTTAAAAAGTCTGCGATCATTTCGTAGATTGTATGCGAGACTCAAGGGATTAAGTCCAAAAGTCTCATTGAATTTCAAAGCAAAATGTGACCGGGTAAAGTTCCCAGGAGTGGGTTCGGGAACGGCTCTGGTGGTATTCCCACGGGTACGAAAGCCCACTTGATCCAGAATTTTCGTTCCATTAATTCCATTATAGATTAGGTTTGCAGGGTAATAACCACCCGTTCTATAGGAATTAAAATTTGTTTTGTAATCCTTCATGTCCTTATTTAACTTATCCCATTCGCTTCGGCTGATTTCTACCGTTAAAGAATGAATATGGTCGGAACTAAAAATGGCGTTGTAATCGGTGAGGTCTGCCCCCGAAACCTTACCCGAGGCCGTATCCATATCCATAGGTAAAGGCTGAGCGCATCCTCCCAAAACCAACAGAAACGTTGTGAGTAGAGCTATTATGTACCGAGTAATATTCATGGGGATAAAATTACCACGGACACGGCTAAATTTCCAGCATTATATTTTTTCATTCGTATCTTGCCGGTTATGAATTTCCTGATTAATTTAGTCATATGAAATCCTTGTGGTGTATGATTTTAGCAGGAGGTTCCCTGATGTCCTTGGAAGCCCAGAATAATTGGGAAAAAGCCTACCTTGGTGGTGGGTGCTTTTGGTGTACCGAAGCAGTTTATCAACTGCTGGAGGGTGTTAAAGAAGTTAGAAGTGGTTATTCGGGAGGGTCAGACCTCAAACCTACTTATGAAAAAGTCTCTGCAGGCACAACGGGCCATGCCGAAGTCATTGAAGTCACCTTCGATCCCCAGGTGATCTCCTTCGAAAAAATATTAGAAATGTTCTGGAAATCCCACGATCCCACGACCTTAAACCGCCAAGGGTACGATGAAGGGACTCAGTACCGAAGTATTATCCTCACCACCAGCGATGCTCAGAGAAAATCAGCGGAAATAAGTAAAACCGAAGCCCAGAAAGACTTTAGAGATCCCATTGTCACAGAAATTAAAAAATTCGAAACATTTTATTTAGCTGAGCACTATCACCAGGATTTTTATTCCTTAAATCCGAATTATGGGTACTGCCAAGCCATTATTAAGCCAAAACTTTTAAAGCTGGGGTTAGAACCGGGAATATATACTCCCAAATAAGGGAGTAAAGTCCCCAAACTCCCGGTCGTATCTTGCCCGATTGCTCCCCTTAGGGTATTATAGCGCCCATTATGGAAAAGAAACTCCGCGTCGGCATTATTGGCGCTACTGGTATGGTGGGTCAACGGTTTATAACCTTGTTGGATAATCATCCTTTTTTTGAAACGGTGCTTTTGGCCGCCAGTACTTCATCCGCGGGAAAAACTTACGCCCAAGCCGTGGAAGGCCGCTGGGCTATGAAGGAACCCATCCCATCTCCCGTGGCTGGTCTGATGGTACAGGATGCGTCAGCTGTGGCGGCCAACGCTGGTAAAGTGGACTTTGTTTTCTGCGCTGTGGATATGCCCAAGGCTGATACCCTCGTATTAGAAGAAGCCTATGCCAAGGCCGAATGCCCAGTGGTAAGTAACAATTCTGCAGCCCGCATGCTACCCGATGTCCCTATGATTCTACCTGAAATCAACCCTGAACATGCAAATATCATCCCCGCTCAAAGAAAGCGATTGGGAACAAAACACGGTTTTATCGCCGTAAAACCCAACTGCTCCATTCAAAGTTATGTTCCCATGTTAGGGGCCTTAAAAAAATATGGCCTCAAAGAAGTAGCCGTATGTACTTACCAAGCCATCTCCGGTGCGGGGAAAACTTTTACCTCATGGCCTGAAATGGTGGATAATGTCATCCCCTACATTGGAGGAGAAGAAGAAAAATCCGAGAAAGAACCCATGAAGGTTTGGGGAACCATACAAGGGGACGCCATCGTCCACGCCACCTCTCCCAAAATCACTGCCCAGTGCCTCCGGGTTGCCGCCAGCGATGGCCATATGGCAGCCATTTTTGTAAAATTTGACCGTCGCCCCAGTCGGGAAGAAATCTTAGGAGCTTGGAAAACCTTCAAGGGTCGTCCTCAGGAATTGAACCTCCCTCTCGCCCCAAAACAGTTCATCACTTATTTTGAAGAAGAAAACCGGCCCCAGACAAAACTAGACAGGGATTTGGAAAATGGGATGGGAATAAGCGCCGGGCGCCTTCGGGAAGACAGTGTCTACGACTATAAATTTGTGGGACTTTCCCATAACACCCTCAGGGGAGCCGCCGGAGGAGCCGTCCTCATGGCTGAATTTCTCAAAGCCGAAGGCTGGCTCACCAGCCGATCCTGAGGTAGAATTACCCCATGTACACCGCAACCATGGAATATCAGTTCAAACCAGGGTGCCTGCAGCAAGCCTTGGAAATTTGGAAAAAATTAGTCCTTCCCGCCGCCCAAGGCCGGGAAGGACTTCATCGCATGATTCTACTCACCCAAGGAAATGACCGAATCCTCGCCATGGGAATTTGGTCTGATAAGCCCTATGCGGAAGAATTCATGAAAACCGGAATATTTAAAACCCTCATGGAGCACCTGGAAGGACTTTTAGTAAAAGATCCCGAACCTAGGTTTTGGACACTGGAAGCCGAACTTTAACACCGGAACGTCGATAAAACTCTGGATCATTTCTAACTCGAACTTATTCCTCATCTATTTATAAATATCATTACACCAAAACAATTTCTCACCCGTCGATAGAGATGTAAACCATGAAGCAGAAAATTAATTCTAGTAAACACGTGGATCTGGTGGGGACTTATGAAACCGAAAAGCCACATTTAATGGCCCGGCTGCGCAGAGCGGGAAGAACCTGGGAAGAAGCCGAGGACTTTGTCCAGGATCTTTACACCGAAACCCTGGAAAATATCCCTTTGGTCTCAGAAATTCGGAATCTTCCGGCCTGGATCAATTCCCTCTTTAATCGTCGTATCATCGATCTTTGGCGCCATGACCAGGTGAAGAAGGCCAAAGGTGAGTCCAACGCTGCGGAAGAGACCCTTAGAGAAATCATCACGGAGGCTGGGCTTGATCCCCTGGACACCTATGTAAGGGACTGCTTGGTGGATGCCCTGAACGATGCTTTGAAAATGTTGCCATCCCCCCAAAGAAATGTTGTGGAAGACCAGGTGTTCCGGGGCATGACCTTTCGTGAAATCGCCCAGATCACCGGGGAGAGCATTGACACCCTGACCGCCCGAAAAAGATACGCCATCCGTAATCTCGCCCGGGCTCTCAGGGGTTGGATTGAGAATTAATACCGGTAAAACCGGAGGAGAACAAAGTGAACAAAGAGAGTAAAGCGAAATGTTGGGATGAAAACTGGGATGATTCCAGTTGGTGGAATGACAGAAGTCTGCCTGTAAAAATACTTATGGGTATAGGCTTCGGAATTTTAGGATTAGGCTTTCTGGCTTTCATTGGATGGGTTGTCATGGCCTTATGGAATTGGCTGATGCCGGATATTTTTGGTTTGAAAACCATAGATTACTGGCAAGCCTGGGGACTCTTGGCCTTATCCTCCATTCTTTTGAAGGGATGGGGATCCGGTGATAGCAGCAGCCGTTCTGACCGAAAACGTAAAAAACATCTAAAACAGTACATTCAGGAAGAAATGGTAAAAGAAGAGGAAAAGAAAACCGAATAATTTGAGTTTTAATTGAAAGGGGAGCTCTTTACCCATGGAAGGTGGGGAGCCTCCCAGTCATAATTTCACATTCCTTACAAACCATGTTATATTTAGTCCCATGCAAACAGCTTTTCAAGGTCTGTCCCTCAACTATTTAAAACTATTGGCCCGACAATACCCCAATATCTCCGCCGCAAGCCGGGAGATCATCAATCTAAGTGCGATTTTGAACCTTCCCAAGGGAACAGAACACTTCGTCACCGACGTTCATGGGGAATATGAAGCCTTTCTCCATGTCCTAAAAAACGGTTCGGGGGTCATACGTCGGAAGATAGATGATATTTTCTCCGAGTCCCTGCCGGAAGGAAATAAATCAGAACTGGCCGCTTTGATCTATTATCCCGAACAGCGCATGGCTTTGATCCTGAAAGATCTGCCGGATCAGGAAGAATGGTTTCGAATCACCCTCTTCCGCTTGGTCAAAATGTGCCGGGTCCTATCGAGTAAGTACACCAGGTCAAAGGTCAGAAAAGCCCTCCCGGAGGATTTTTCCTACATTATTGAGGAACTCCTCCACGAACAAGAGGGCCTACCCGATAAGCAAGAGTATTATAAAAGCATCTTAGGAACCATCATAGCCACGGGACGGGCTGAGGCTTTTATTACAGCCCTGGCTGAACTGATTCAGCGTTTGGCGGTGGATCATCTCCACGTGATAGGGGACATTTACGACCGGGGGCCAGGCGCTCACATCATCATGGACCGGCTCCTTCACCACCATGGGGTGGATTTTCAGTGGGGAAACCATGACTTGAGTTGGATGGGAGCCGCCGCAGGGTGTCAGGCCTTAGTGGCCAACGTGATCCGAATTTCCTTGCGATATACGACTATGACCACTATTGAAGACGGATACGCCATCTCCTTACTTCCTCTAGCCACTTTTGCCATGGAGATCTATGCCGACGATCCCGCCATTGCCTTCCAACCCCGGCTATCTGGAGAACGAAGTTACAGTCAGTCGGAACTTCAGTTAATTGCCCGGATGCAAAAAGCCATTTATATCATCCAGCAGAAATTAGAAGGTCAGATTATTGCCCGAAGACCTCAGTTTAAAATGGAGGATAGGAATTTTCTCCATACCTTGGATAAAGAAGAAGGGGCTATCACCATAGAGGGTCAGACCTCGAAACTTACGGACCAAAATTTTCCCACCGTGGATCCAAGTCATCCCTACGACCTGACCCCCGGCGAAAAATCCGTGATAGAGAAACTTACCTTAAGCTTTCGAAACTCGGAAAAACTTCAGAAACATATGCGTCTCCTTTGGTCTAAAGGAAGCCTTTATTTGGTGAGGAACAATACCCTGCTCTACCATGGCTGTATCCCTTTAAATGAAGAAGGGGGGTTTGTCTGTTTTGAAGAAGAGAACCAGAGATGTTTTACAGGAAGAGACTTTCTAGACCACATGGAAATGTGGGCAAGGCAAGGAGCTTTTAATACGGAGGACCTGCAGAAGCGATCCTATGGGCAGGATGTGATCTGGTACCTTTGGACCGGCCCCCTCTCCCCGGTGTTTGGAAAGAAAAAAATGGCTACTTTTGAGAGGTATTTCATCCAGGATGAAACCACCCACAAAGAGGTCAAAAACCCCTATTACAAGTACCGAGATCAGGAAGAAACCGCCAAAATGATCCTCAAAGAATTTGGTGTAACTTCGCCCCATGGCCGGATTGTAAACGGTCACGTCCCCGTCAAAGTTTCCAAGGGCGAGAGCCCTATAAAAGCGGGAGGGAGACTTTTGGTAATCGACGGGGGATTTTCCAAAGCTTATCAGAAGGAGACCGGAATTGCGGGTTACACATTGATCTACAACTCCTACGGTTTCCTTTTATCCAGCCACCAACCCTTTGTCAGTGCTCAAACAGCGATTGAAGAAGCCAAGGATTTAGATACAAAAACAGAAATTCTGGAGAATAATTACACCCGGATCCGTATTCGGGACACGGACAATGGTAAGGAACTCCAGGAAAAAATAAAAGAAATTTCCATCCTCCTTCACGGCTTCCAGGAGGGAATTCTCAAGGAAAATTGAAAATTTAATCAATCCTTGACCCCTCACGGACCTTCGATGTAAAATGATGCCCATCCAACTCACGTGCGGGATATTTAGGAGCTTACCATGGCTAAAAGCCGGTTGATAAAAGAGTTTTTCGAATACCTGAGTCAGAATAAAAAACTCTGGCTCATTCCTTTGGTTATTATTTTAGGAATGGTAGGCATGGTCGTTCTCGCCAGCCAATCCCAGGCCTTGGCTCCTTTTATTTACGCCCTGTTTTAACCATGGCTGACAGGTATATCCTAGGTCTTTCCGCCTATTATCACGACAGTGCTGCCGCACTTATAAAGAATGGCGAGATCCTGGCGGCTGCACAAGAAGAACGATTCTCCCGGAAAAAAGCCGACGAAAGGTTCCCTGCAGGGGCAGTGGATTATTGTCTCAAATTTGCTGGAATCAAGACCTCCGATCTGGATTGCGTGGTTTTCTATGACAAACCCATCATAAAGTTCGACCGGATTCTGGCGAGTTATATCCATAGGGCTCCTGCCGGGCTTCCGAGTTTTTTGAGGTCTGTCCCTCTTTGGCTAAAGTCAAAACTTTGGACAGAGGACCATATTCGCAAACATCTGAAACTCCGGGACGATCAACCGGTTCATTTCACCGAGCATCACCAAAGTCACGCCGCCAGTGCTTTCTACCCCTCACCGTTTCCAGAAGCTGCCATTTTAACCGTGGATGGAGCAGGAGAATGGGCTACCACGACTATTAGTATTGGCCGAGGAAATACCCTGGAAATGGTGAAAAAAATTAATTTCCCCCATTCCCTGGGGTTGTTGTACTCCGCTTTCACTTACTATTGCGGTTTTCGGGTGAATTCCGGGGAATACAAACTCATGGGCCTGGCACCCTACGGCCGCCCCAGGTTTGCGGATCTTATTCAAGAAAATCTCATTCTTATCGGCGATGATGGGGCCTTCCGCTTAAACGAAGAGTATTTCAACTACATTTCCGGTCTTAAAATGATAAGCCGTAAATTTGAGAAGCTCTTTGGCCGCCCAGCTCTCCAGGCGGATCAGAAACCTGATCAGTTTTTTATGGATGTAGCGGCCAGTATTCAATCTGTTTTAAACAATCTTATGGTAAAAATCGCCGTGGAAGTGAGAAAAATCACTGGAATGAAAAACCTTTGCTTAGCCGGAGGTGTGTCCCTAAACTGTGTCGCCAATGAAAAAATTCTTAAACTTGCGGGATTTGACGGTGTTTGGATTCAGCCCGCTGCGGGAGATGCGGGGGCTAGTTTGGGTGCGGCTCTTTATGCTCATTATGCCTATTACGATCAACCCCGTCTAGCCGATGGGAAAACTGACTTTATGAAGGGAAGTTTTCTGGGCCCCTTAATCGACGATAAGGATGTGGAAGAAACCCTCCAGTCCTTCGGAGCGGTTTATGAGAAGGTGAGCACGGAGGGATTGGTGAACCGGGTATCCCAGGAACTAGCGGATGAAAAAGTAGTGGGCTGGGTTCAAGGCCGGATGGAATTCGGCCCCAGGGCTCTTGGTTGCCGATCCATTTTAGGGGATGCTCGAAGCGAAAAGATGCAGTCAGTCATGAATCTTAAAATTAAGTTCAGGGAGAGTTTCCGACCTTTTGCCCCCTCCATCCTCTCTGAAGATACTCAGGAATACTTTGACTTGAAGACTGACAGTCCTTATATGCTTCTCACTGCCCCTGTTCGGGAACAAAAAAGGATCCCTTCGGAGGAACAGGGACTGTTTGGAATGGAACTCCTAAAACAAAAAAGATCTATCATTCCCGCAGTGACCCATGTGGATCATTCCGCACGGCTGCAGACGGTTCACAAAGAAACCAATCCCCTTTATCACTCCCTCATTACCGCTTTTAAGCAGCGAACAGGCAGTCCTGTGATCATCAACACCAGTTTTAACGTGAGAGGCGAACCCATTGTTTGCAGTCCCGCCGATGCCTACCGCTGCTTTCTGGCAACAAATATGGATCTATTAGCCTTGGGGAATTACCTCATTTACAAAGATGCTCAGCCCAAAGAAGCCTACAAAAAAGCAGGATTGGAACAATGGAAAAAGTTACTGGTGAAGGACTAAAGTCCGAAGTTAAAAAATTCGCCTGGGGATTTGGGGCTGGAATGACCATTCTTACAGGAATCGGACTCTGGAAACAGTGGCCTACGGAAGTATGGATCACCACCCTCGTTTTAGCTATTTATCACTTAGGGTTGTCCTTTTTTGTGACCAGACCCCTACTCCCCTCTTTTTACCTGATCACGACCATAGGAAAGGCTTTGGGGAATATTCTTTTCACCACAGTTTTTACCCTGGTGTATTTCCTGCTCTATACCCCGATTTCGTGGATATTGCGAATAGCTGGGAAAGACGTCATCGCCCTGGACAAGAAGTCACCCCAATGGCAGGATTACCCACAGGGAGCCAATGATCCAAAACGGATAGAAAAATTATTTTAACTTACGAAGACTTAGTCAACGGTTGTAAGTCTCAATTATTTTATCAATGACCCCGGATTTTCTCAAATCCTTATATGTTGAGACAATCTGAGGAATTAAGTTCACGATGGGGGATTTTTTTGAAATGGTTATATAGGATTCAAGGCCAGGAATATTAAAAGTGCTCTTTTTTAGGGTGATTTTCAATTCGCGAATCAGATAGGAACCCTGACGTTCTGGAATTATAATCCCATCCAATCGACCCAATTCGACCATTTTTAGACCTTTTGAATAGTCAGTCACCTCGTACTTTCTAAAACTAGTATCCAGATTAAAATCCTCTGAATAGACAGCTCCCCTCAAAACCCCCAGTAGTAAACTATAGAGATCCCTTCGAGAATTAATGTTCATGGAATCAGGTCTGATAAATATCACCTTATTTTCCCTGGGAAGGGGGATTTCCACAAGATAATTCATGAACTCTTCCCTCTCAGGAGTTTTTATAGGCCCCAACATCATATCTATATCTCCGTACTCCATACTAGAAAGAGCTCGGGCCATGGGCATATTTTCATAGGATGCCTTTAGGTGAAGGGCACTTAGAACCGAATTTATAATTTCCACATAGAGTCCGGTCGGTTGGGATCCGCCTAAAATACGATAAGGAGGAGCGGAGTCGCCCCCTATACGAATCAAATCCCCAGCAGGGAGAAAATTTGGAATGAGAAACAAGAAACCGCTGAATAGAATAGATGCGGTGATCTGAGTTCGGCTCAAAGTAACAGCATTCCTTTATTTCCTCTGTGTACTATTGTGATCCATTTTTTTTGTTTTGCCAAATATAAAGAATCCGGGGACAATCCCAGGTTTTTTAAGCCCTAAGAATTGCCCCTGAAAATTTTATTTTTGAACGACGACAGACCAATCTTCGGGAGCTATATTTCCATCAACCTTCAAAACGCCATCTTTAAACTCCAAAACACGAGCCTGGATTCCGGTTCTAAAAGCCTCGGAAACCCCGTCATCCTCGTACAAGAGCCCCTGGGCTAAATTATCTTTTTGGTAGACCAGGAATGTTTTCTTCCCTTTTACTTCCGTGGGGATAATGGATCCGGCTTTCACCAGCAAGGGGAAGGTTTCCAGGGTGACAGGGAAGGTGACCATCTTCCCCCCTTCCCAGCTCTGGCCGTTAAACCAATCAAACCACGTGCCTGGGGGAAGCCAAAACTCCACCGTTTTCACCCCTGGAGCGGTAACGGGATGGAGGAATAGGTTATCCCCGAAGAAATAACTTGAGGTCTGACCCCAAGAGGACTTCTCCTCAGGAGTTTCAAACCATAAAGGCCTCATCATGGGGATGCCATCATTCCAAGTTTGCCAAGCAGTGGTATAAATATAGGGGAGCAGTTGGGATCGAAGTCGAATTAGATCTCCCACAATTTTGGCAGTCGGCTCCCCATGGATCCAAGGTTCCCGGGGACTCTGAGCCCCGTGAGCCCTGTAAACTGGACTGAAGGCTCCAAATTGATGCCAACGAACAAAGAGTTCTTTATCGGGGAGTCCACGAGAAATAAAGCCCCCCACATCACTACCCCAGTAGGAGAAGCCCGTCAAACCTGCTGTGAGCCCCAATGCTGGATGCTTGGCCAAAGATTCAAAAGTTGAACTCACATCCCCGGACCAAACAGAAACCCCGAGTCCTGCGCTCCCGGTGAATCCAGAACGACTTAAGATAAAGGGTCTATGGGTTGCATCCTGTTCCGCAAGTGCTGTTCTAAGAATCTTGTTCCAATAAAAATTGTAATAATTATGAAATTGAACACTGTTTATCCCATTGTAAACACCTGCATCGGGATTCTCTTCAGGTTCTCCTAAATCGGTCCAAAATCCATCGATTCCTGAAGTTTTCATGTCTTTATAAGCTTGGCCTAGGATTTTCTGGGCACCAGGATTCAAGGGGTTGACGATGGATCCGTCGGGAGACCCGAAACACCACCATGAATTCCATTTCTGTACATTTCCGAATTCATCTCCAACCAAGGCTCCAGCGACTTCCAGATCCTTGTACAATCGACTGTCAGATGTGAAGTATGGTTCGGTAATGGCGATGGTCTTGATTCCCCTGGATTCTAAAGCTTCATCCAGTAACTTAGGATTCCACTTAATCAAATCCCAGGAATAATCCCCCATATGCTTAAACCAATACAGGTCTAGAACAACTCCTGAGAGGGGAATATCCCTAGTTTCGAACCCAGCAACCAAATCTAAAACTTCTTTAGTATTCTTATATCCATACTTGGACTGGAGAAATCCATATGCCCACCGGGGAAGTAAGGATTGCGAGCCGGACCAGTGGTAAAACTCCGAGGTTAATTTTTTAACCGAATCATCGTGCCTTAGCCGACCATCCACAACACCTCGAAGGGTGGCAATTTCCAAAACGCCGCTTTCGGATTTTCCCACTTCCACTTCGTCAGCCCCGTGGGCATTGAAGTAAAATCCATCCCCCTTGTTGGTGAATACCCAGGGTATAAACAAATAGGTTTGATCCCCATAGGAGGCCTGCTGAAGAAGCATCCGGCCTCCGGGGGCCAACTGAGGGTCATCGGTTATTCCCCCAAGACCGAACCAGTTTTCCCCGGTTCCGGCGTTCACCACCATTCTCAGAACCTCTCCGTCAAAATTTGCACTAAGGAGGGTTACGATTCGATCGTTTTTTAAAATTTGAACACCAGTCCCGAAGGAGATCACAGACCAATTTCCATTCCGATAGGTATTTCCCTCAGAAATCCAGGTGCCCAGGGCTTGGGAACTGGATTTCCATAAATTTGACCAGAGTGGGAGTTCCCCTGGAGTTTTTAATTGATAGGATAACCAGTCCCCTTCACGGAGTGCAAAGTCTAATTGGGATCCGTCATTAAAAGTGTATGCCAAGGTCTGTCCCTGAATTTCCACTTTTTGCACACCGCTCCCTGCCGTACCGCTCACGGATTGACAGGATGAGCTGATTAAAAGGAGCAGAATCGCTGCCCCAAGATTTTTCCACATAGTTACTCCCAGTGCTGATTGGTCAGCATTTAAGAATATGCGAGTAAAATCTTCATGTCAAGCTAATTTTTTAGCACTTAAAAATTTAACCCTCAAGAGGGTCAGACCTCAAATATTTTAAAAACCAACAAGCTCTGGTTCAAACACGAGAGGAAACTCAGGAAGCTCCAGCCCCCCGAGCATTTTTAACAGAACCTCTGCACCTTGAAGCCCCACTGTTTTTGCCGGTTGCTTAACCGTGGCTATTCCAGCAAAAGGAGCAGCCACCCATCCGTCATAGCCTATCACAGGAACGAAAATATCCATTTCCCTCAGGGCTTTCACCCCACCCAAGGCCATTTCATCACAAAAAAAGAAGATGCCATCAGGACTGGTGGAAAGATCTCTCCACCCCAGGTCTTTTACGGCCTTATATCCTGCTTCCATGAACCCTTGTGAAGTCCCTTCGGAGGGAATTTCAAAAGTATTCACACTTAAACCTTTGGACTCGTAATATCCGCTGAACCCCTGCCATCGACCATTTTGGACACCTTCTCTAATGCCAGGGGTTCCAATGTAATAGGGCCTTCGTACGCCTTTGTTGAATAAATAATCTGCAGCAATCTCCCCGCCTTTGTGATTATTCATCACCAGACAAGGTTGCCCCTTACTTTCAAAGTCCAATATGGCGTAGGGGATTCTTCGGGTGTGATAATAGTCCCTTTCAGCTTGGCTGAGTCCCCGGCAGAGCACAAGGAATCCCGCAGGTCCGGAAGCCAGCAGACTGTCCCGCCAAGCGGTCTGGTTAGCTTCCTCTTCCCGAATAACCAAGTGAACTTTTTTCCCGGAAAATCCTTCCCGGACACCATCCAAGACCGCAAGAAAGTGGGGTGTCAGGGTGCGGGGCAAGGTAATGACCACACTGGGCCAGGCTTCATCACCCCTGGCAAGACTAACGGCTCTGGGATCGGGAGCATAGGTGTGCTGGGCGAGGACGGACTCTACTTTTGTTCGACTTAGGGGTCTCACGCCCCTACTGTGATTAATAACTCGACTTGCTGTGGCTTGACTTACGCCAGCCAAATCAGCGATTTCTTTTAGTGATAATACCATTTGGTAGGAAATATACTCATTCTAGGGAAAAAGATTCAAGTGTCTAAAGGACAATTAACGAATTATTCATGCCAATAATGGACTTTAATACCCAAAAAAAGAAAAAACTCTGTATTTTCAAAATTCTTCACACCACAAGTTTTCATTCCATTTATAGAGCTCTCTTGGTCTAAAACGATGCTTATACTCCATTCGGGAGTTCCCAGGAACCCAATATCCCAAATAATAATACGCCAGCCCCATTTCTTTCACCAAGGCACATTCCCTAAGAACACTGTAAGTCCCTAGAGAGCGGGATTGATAGGAATCACCATAAATAAAATAGACCGAGGATAACCCTTGATCAGATTCATCCAGAAACCCCAGGGCGATCAGCTTCCCCTCCAACCTGTATGTGGTCATAAAAGCAGGGACGCCCGGATGGAAAAACATTTCCATAAAATGCTCATAATCAGTGTCTTCCCCAAAACGGGTTTTGGAGTGATTTTGATATAATTCAAAAATCTCCTCACTGGGTTGGAGGGGTTCCCTCTTAAATTCGAGATCCTGATTTTTCTTCCATACCTTTTTTAAAGATTTGGAAAGTTATAGGACAGGAGCTTTTAGTCTTAGGGGGGTACAAGCTTGGCAGTCTTGGCAATGGGGTCGAAAAAAGAACTCGCCAAATCGCCTCCAACCTTGATTCAGAAGCTCACCCCAGAGGTCTGACCCCATTCCTCTGGCAAAAAAATATTCCTGGGTGAATTTCCTCCCTTCCAGATAAGGACAAGGCCGTGGTGGGGCTAGATTCACCTTCCAAGGGGGATTGATCATCTAAATTTCTCCATGACTTGAACCAAGAATCGATAGGCCCGATTGATTTCTCTAAATTTATCTCCCCCATTGCTACTGATGTCCGGGTGATAAATTCTCGCCAGGTCCCGAAACCTGGCTTTCACCAAGGGGAGATCAGAATTTCCGGGAAGTTCCAAAATTTTTAAAGACCTTTCCACCTCCCCGGATTGTCCGAGAAGCTCCCAAGCCCCTGAAATAAACCGTTCGGCTCTTTCTGCATCCAGAGATTTGATATTCTCCTCGTCTAAGTAGAAATATTTCAGGGAAAGTTCTTCCAGAATTTGTTCCCGCCCTTTCAGATGAAAGGAACACAGGTTAGCTTCATGGACGTTTTCTAGGCAAAACTGTCCCGTCTCCCCATTAAAATGAGTACAAAGACCTTTTTCTGGTAGAGGTAAGAACCAAGTCCTCATAAAGTGCACAGAGAGATAGAATCCTTCGGAATACAGTTTATCCTGAAGATGATAGAGGTCAGCCATCAGGGAAAAATGCCGCTTATATAGAACCAAAGCTGACCAATCCCAGATCATTTCCCCAGGATATAACATCCTGAGGAAATCGCTCTCGCCATGGGGGCCTGGTCCAGAAGAAAGGAGCCCCCGAAGGAGCTTCTCCGTCTTCACCAGGGCCATTTACACATTGTAGGTGGAGGAACTCACATTGCCACCGGTCCCAGTCCAATTGGTATGAAAGAATTGCCCCCGGGGTTTGTCTGTGCGTTCATAGGTATGGGCTCCAAAGTAGTCGCGTAGCGCTTGAATCATATTAGCCGGGAGCACAGCGGAGCGGTAACTGTCATAAAAGGAAAGGGCACTGGAAAGGGCAGGAACAGGAATCCCTGCCAAGGTGGCTTGAGCCACCACCTGGCGCCAACCACCTTCACATTTATTAAGGATACCGGCAAAATGCGGATCTACCATTAGACTTGTTAGACCGGGTGATTTATCAAAGGCTTTTTTAATATCCCCTAAGAATACCGAACGAATGATGCAGCCTCCTCGCCACATAAGAGCCACATTACCAAAATTTAACTTCCATTTGTAAGTTTTTGCCGCTTCTGCCATGAGCATAAAGCCTTGAGCGTAAGAAATAACCTTACTCGCCAGGAGAGCCTGCCGCAGATTCTCAATGAGCTCGGCTTGGTCTGGAGCAAATTCCACCACAGGTCCTTTTAGAATTTCCGAAGCTTTTACCCTCTCGGATTTGAAACTGGAAACACACCGGGCGAAGACCGCTTCCGCGATTAAAGTCAGGGGAACTCCCATCTCCAAAGCATCTGTAGCGGTCCATTTACCTGTGCCTTTCTGACCGGCTGCATCCAAAATGCGTTCCAATAAGGGTTCTCCGTCGGCATCCTTAAATCCCAGGACATCCGCAGCGATTTCCACCAAATAGGAATCCAATTCTGTTTTATTCCAATCAATGAAAACCTGTTTCATGGCATCGTGACTCAAACCAGAAGCTTTTAAGAGGTGATAGGCTTCTGCGATGAGCTGAATATCACCGTATTCAATTCCATTGTGAACCATCTTAACATAATGCCCGGACCCCTCATCCCCGACCCAGTCACAGCAGGGTTCACCCTCTTCAGTTTTAGCGGAAATGGCCTGGAAAATGGGTTTTACCGAAGGCCAGGCTTTCTCATTGCCCCCAGGCATAATGCTCGGACCAAATCTGGCCCCCTCTTCTCCCCCGGAAACACCGGAGCCCACAAATAAAATGCCCTTTTCAGCGAGGATTTTAGTCCGGCGATTGGAGTCGGGAAAATGACTATTCCCCCCGTCGATGATAATGTCCCCGGCTTCCAAATGGGGAACCAACAAATCAATAAACTGGTCAACCACCTCACCGGCTTTGACCATGAGCATGACCCGTCGAGGTTTTTTTAGTTTCGCAACAAACTCGTCCAAGGAATGGGAAGGAAATATGGTTTTTCTTCCTTTAGCGGCATCATTCATAAACTCATCCACTTTACTGGTGGTCCGATTGTAAACTGCCACTTTGTATCCATGATCGTTCATGTTCAGTACAAGATTCTGACCCATTACAGCCAGTCCAATCAGTCCGATATCCGCCTCTGCACCCATTCTTACCATCCTATTTAATATTGAATCTAAATCTAAGTCCTATGCTCAGATTTGGCAAGGGGATGAGAGAAACTGGAAAGATTTTGCGATTTTTTGGGGTCAGACCTCAAATCGAAGCAAAACCACCAAATTTCCCTTCCGTTATAGTATGAGAAAACTCCGTGTCCTTGTACAAAATGCCAGTTATCATGTATGTGCCAGCGCCAATCGAAAGGAATTTCGCTTTATCCCCGACGAGGTAAAAGATCTTTTTGAGAAAACCATCCAAGATTGTAAGAAGAAATACAATTTCAAGATCGAAAACTACGTAATTATGAGTAATCATTTTCATTTTATCATCCACCCTTCCCCGGGTGAGAGCCTTTCAACCATTATGAAATGGATATTGGGGGTATTCGCCATGAGGTATAACCGGCGTTTTGAAACCTCAGGGCACTTCTGGGAGGATCGTTTCTTCTCCAGAGTCATTGAATCACTTACAGAATACCTAAGAGTATCCCATTACATCGATGAAAATCCTGTAAAAGCCAATCTGAGTTCGAATAAAAACCTTTGGAGATGGTCAGGTTTCTTTCATCGTCTTATGGGTTGGGTTCATATTGTGGAGAATTTGAGGGACAGACCTCTTAATTTGCATTAATATATCCTCAGGTATCTCCCCACCGGGTGAAAATACCGGATGTAAGGAGCCCCATCTCATGAAAAAGTTACCCTTAGTTGCCCTAGGCGATAGCCTGACCCAAGGTTTTATGAGCGGGGCTATCTCTTGCAGCGATCTGTCCTATCCGGCTCTTTTATCTGAGGCCTTGGGAATTTCAGACTTTAAAATCCCTGACTTTTCTGGAAAGGGAGGCCTTCCCTTAAACTTAGAATTCCTCCTTCGTATGCTCTCTCACAAATACAAATCTCAAATCCACTGGTGGCAGGTTCCCGGTGCTTTACAAAAAACGCGTAATCTCATGGACGAAATTGAGGATTATTGGGAACGAGGAGAGGGAAATAAACTTCTACCCGGTAGTTTACCCCCCCATAATATGGGACTCTGGGGATTTCGAATACAGGACTCTTTCAATGTTACGGCTTCCACCTGGGACAATGATGCACCGACCCGGGATAATTTTCTCAATCAGATTCCAGACCAACCCCTATATCGTAGTGCTGCAAGAGTTCTTCAACCCGAAAGAATGCCGGCGGATCTCAATCAATGGGATGGACTTAAAATACTCGGCGCCTTCACCGGGTTGGAAAATCTTCTTCTCATGTATGGTGCCAATAACGTCTTGGGTACTGTGGTGGATCTTAAAATTCAGGAAACTAAAAATGGAGAAGAAAATTTACTCCCCCATGAACGCAGGGATAATCTGACAACCCCTGATCAATTCGCCCGGTTATACAAATCTATAATTTCGAAGGTAAGAGATGCTTCGCCTGATAGGGTTTTTGTGGGAAATGTACCCCATGTGACCATTCCTCCCATTACCCGAGGCACTGGCATTCAGGATTCCCAGGGATATTATGAGTATTACACCCGGCCATGGATATGGGATAATACTTTTGATCCTGGTCGCCACCCTTTTTTAAACCGCTCAGAGGTGAAAAAAATAGATACATGGATAGATGAATACAATTTGACGATTCGTCAAACTGCGGAAGCTCAAGGCTGGCATCTAGTGGATATCTGTGGAGCTTTAGATTCCATGGCCTTCCGGCGTAATTTTGGACAATCATCCTTTCCCTGGCCTCAGGGTGCTATCACAGCCCTGGTGAATAATCCAGCCACCAAACATTTAGTAAAATCAGGAATTCCCACCCTCGACACCAGATTCTTGACTTCAGAAAAGGGGAAGTTGACCAAAGGAGGCCTTTTCAGTCTGGATGGAGTCCATCCCACCACCATGGGATATGGATTAATTGCCCAGAACTTTCTGGATGTGATGACCTCTGTGGGGGTCAGACCTCGGGATTCCCGAGTTCCCGAACTAAATTGGAACAGAATTGTTCAGGAAGACACTCTTATTTCTTCTCCTCCACCTCTTTTGGAAAACCTAAAAGAAACCCTGGGTTTCCTGGCTCATAACAGGATTCTCCAGCCAATTTTATCTCTGGCGGGCGGTAGGATGTTCTAAGGATTCATCCCCGGCTACCTCTATTAAAGGCGTGAGAGTGCCGAAACCGGTCTATAAATCCAATATTTACCCGATGTTTTCTTGTTTAAATCCAACTCAGTGACCTGAACAAATCGTTTTCCACTGAGATTCTGGTGGGCTAATTTATAATGTAGGGGTCCCAATACTTCGTAAATCACCGAGGTATGATCTGGGGAACCAAGGATTTCCCAACGAGACCCTCCATTGGGCAGTTTCTCATCAATCCTTAAACTGAGAAATTGAATCAGGTCTCCCGGAAGCACTGCCTCCTTTTGAGGGTCCAGGAGTCGGCCGTAAGTCAGTGGCCGTACCCAATCCGCCCCTTCCTGGTCTAATACTTCTTGAACCACATCCCAGCATTCACCCCGACCCACCGTTTGTCCCATGACTTTATTTACAAAATCCAGGACTTTTCCATTTAGAACCCCATCGTCAGTGGGGTATGTCCCCTCAAAAACCTTAAGGGTGAAGTAAGCCAAGCCTTGATATTGAAGACTGGTGGCGGATTTTGATCCAAACAGGTTAATTTTATAGGTCCCCGGACCGGTACGGATGAAATATCGAACGGAAAAACTACCATTTGTATTCAGAGGAATAGCCTGATTTTTTTTACCTTTAGGAGAGGTTATTTCCATCATGAGGGACTTGAGTTTACTCGTGCCCTGGATATCTAAATAATTCACCACGGCTCCTGGAATAGAACCTAAAGAAATGAGGTCTGACCCTCCAGAATAGTAACCAATTTCAGCGATAGGTTGTTCTTGTGCACACAAACCCACCATCATGAGCGTAAAGTACATTAGAAAAGGATATTTTTTCATTTAGGACTCCCGACACAATTATAACACAAAACCATTTAATTGAGGTCTGACCCTCAACCTAACCTCTACCTAACCTCAACCGACCTCTAACCTTGCCCCATCGCCCCCCATATTGTAGAATGCGCCCCATGCTGACTTTACAAGAAGAAATTAACCGGCGGCTCACCTTCGCCATCATCTCCCATCCCGATGCGGGAAAGACCACTATCACCGAAAAGCTCCTGATGTTCGGGGGCGCTATCCACATCGCCGGCGCCGTCAAATCCAACAAAAATGCCCGGGCGACCACCTCGGACTTTATGAAAATGGAACAGGAGAGAGGAATCTCCATCTCCTCCTCGGTCATGGGATTTGATTACGGGGATCGAAAGTTCAACCTGTTGGACACCCCCGGACATGCGGACTTCTCCGAAGACACCTACCGGGTTCTCACCGCGGTGGACTCCGCCCTTATGATGATCGACTCGGTGAAGGGCGTAGAAGAGCGGACCCGAAAACTCTGCGAAATCTGCCGTATGCGGTCCACCCCCATCATCACCTTTCTCAACAAAATGGATCGGGAAGGCAAGGACCCTGTGGAACTCCTGGACGAGGTGGAAAAAGAACTGGCCCTCCAGGTCCGTCCCCTCACCTGGCCCGTGGGCCAAGGACAGGAATTCAAGGGAGTCTACCACCTCTACGACCAGCGCCTTTTCCTGTTCAAACCCGGCACCGTCACCGCCGATGTGGAAACAGTGGCCATCGACGGGGTCATGGACCCCAAACTCGATGTCCAAGTCGGCGAACGCCTAGCCCGGAAACTTCGGGAAGACGTGGAACTTATCAATGCCATCTATCCCCCCTTCGAAGTGGAAGAGTACATGCAGGGTCTCGTCACCCCTGTGTTCTTCGGTTCGGCCCTGAACAACTTCGGAGTCCGGGAACTTTTAGATACTTTTGTAAAATTCGCCCCCTCCCCCATGGAAAAAGCCGCTGCCGAGAGGATCGTAAAACCCGAAGAAGAAAAATTCACCGGCTTTATATTCAAGATTCACGCCAACCTGGACCCCCGTCACCGGGACCGGGTGGCTTACCTGCGGATCTGCTCCGGGAAGTTCGAACGGAGCAAAATGTACCTCCACGTCCGGTCCGGCAAATCCTTCCGGGCGGCCAACCCCACGGCCTTCATGGCCCAGAGCCGGGACATCATCGACGAAGCCTTCCCGGGGGACATCGTGGGTCTCCACGACACCGGCACATTCAAAATCGGGGACACCCTCACGGAAGGGGAAGTCCTGAACTACCGGGGCATACCCTCCTTCGCCCCCCAAATCTTCCGCACGGTGATCAATAAAGACCCCTTGAAATCCAAACAATTCCACAAAGGCCT
>CAZUXL010000039.1:23943-26453 GCA_964624355.1 uncultured Spirochaetales bacterium | reverse complement strand
GGTAAAGATATGAGTACCTTATTAATACATGAGAGATCATCATGGGTCCTAAAAATAGTAGGTTACCAATGTAAATTAAATTGGGACTACAGAGTTTTGGAGTCGGTATCGGGATACTCCAATACGAACCTTTTATCAATAAAATTGTACATCTCGTTTATAAGACTATTAAGTATAAATGATAGTTTTGGTAGACCGAATTATATGTATAATTAAAGATGCTTAAACCTACGGTAGAAGTGTCTTCCTTCATTGTAAATAATTTTTTAGGCCAAATAAGTATGCGGTTGCATATTCGAAACCATTGGAAAAGAGGGAAGAAAAATGAATTTTAGAACAAGTGTGAGGATGGTGTTTTTAGGAATATTGGGAGCATCGTTTTTATTAGCTGGTTGTAACAATCTTAACACCACAGGTGATACAACGGCTCCTTCGGTTTTATCTACAAGTCCAGCCAATGCGTCCATAGATGTGGCCTTGAATAGTAATATCACCGTAAATTTCAGTGAAAACATGAAGCCAGAAACTATTACATCTGCTAATCTTATTTTAGCCACAGGGGATAGCGTTATCCCTGCTGCTGTGACTTATGCCGGCTCGGTAGCATCCTTGAATCCTACGGTCGATCTGGCTTATAACACCCTTTATGTAGTAACAGTGACCAACAGTGTAAAAGATTTAGCCGGAAATTCTCCTTTGTCAAATACGGTATGGAGTTTTACAACTCTCGCCCAAACTGATACCCTCGCTCCCACAGTATCAGTTTATTTTCCTGCGGACACAGAGGTTTCTGTTCCTATAAATAGCAGTCTGACCGCAACCTTTAATGAGGCAATGGATTCAGCAACTATTGTTTCCAATAATTTTACTTTAAAAAAAGGTGTCAATTCCATCCCTGGTACCGTTTCTTATAGTGGATTGATAGCCACATTTAATCCCACTGCGGATTTGGAATACGAAACACTTTACACGGTTAAAATTACCACTTCTGTGAAAGATGTGGCGGGGAATTCATTGGCAGCCAACCTTGATTGGTCCTTCACCACAGGGACTGCTCCTGATGTTACTGCACCTGTAGTTAATTCTACAGTACCCACAAACTCAGCCGTGAATGTGGCTTTAAATGCCACCATCAGTGGTACCTTCAGTGAATCCCTTAGCAGCCCAACCGTGGTTTCAAGTAACTTTATAGTCACTGATGGAACCACCGCCGTTGCAGGTACAATTGTATACTCCGGTACAACGGCTACTTTCACACCCACAAATGGACTGCTTTCCAACACCACCTATACGGCCACACTTACAACTGGGATAAAGGATTTATCCGATAATTCCCTGGCGGTAAATAAAGTTTGGACCTTCAGCACAGGTGCTGCCTTGGACCTTACACCACCCACTGTATCGGTCACTGTTCCGAGTGCAAATGCGGTGGAAATCTCAGTAAATACTCCGATTTCTGCTCAATTTTCAGAGACCATGGACAGTGGGACTATTATTTCCAATAACTTCACAGTGATGGAAGGACTCAATACAGTTTCTGGAGTAGTTACATACGATGGAGTAAATAAGAAAGCTGTTTTCACCCCTTCAGTTAATTTGGTTAACAATAAAGAATACCGTGTCACTGTAACCACTGGAGTGAAGGATTTATCTGGAAATTCCATCGGTGCCGCCTTGGTTTGGACCTTCACTACGGTCACTACCGGAATGGGGCCTTCACCTGTATTACTGGGCTCTGCTGGAAACTTTGTGATTCTGGCTAAAACAGGTATTTCCACAGTTCCAAACTCTGTCATTACCGGAGATATTGGGGTAAGCCCTGCTGCAGAATCTTTCATGACTGGATTTTCCCAAACCCAGGCCACAGGGTACTCTACATCTACACAGGTAGATGGTAAAATGATGGCTGCTGATATGACTGATCCAACTCCTTCCACTATGACCACGGCCACTGCAGATGTGGCCATTGCCTACACGGATGCCGCTGGACGGGTTACCCCAGATTTTACTGATCTACACACAGGAATACTTGGTGGCCAAACTCTGATTCCTGGTCTGTACAAGTACAATACCTCCGTCACTATTCCCACAGATGTTACTCTTAATGGGGGATCTTCCGATGTTTGGATCTTTCAGATCTCTGGTGATATTACCTTAAGTGGGGGGATGAAAATTATTCTCTCCGGTGGAGCTCTTGCTAAGAATATTTTTTGGCAACTGACCGGTGCAGCTTCCTTGCAAGCCGCCTCAATTTTTGAGGGAATTATTCTTTCCGAGACTTCGATTACCCTAGGAACAGGAGCTGTGCTGAACGGCCGTGCACTGGCGAAAACTTTGGTAGCTTTAGACCAAGCTACGGTAACACAGCCAGCCCCATAAGCTGTCCTTAACTTATTTTGGAGGAGAAGGATACACTTCTCCTCGTTTCATTATTAGGAGATTACTAGAATGAACAATTTAATCAAATATTTTTGCATTTCTTTAGTACTCATTGGATTTATAAGTTGCAC
>CAZUXL010000039.1:15634-23933 GCA_964624355.1 uncultured Spirochaetales bacterium | reverse complement strand
AATTCAGGGGATAAAATATCTCCTACTGTTATCACCCATAGTCCCCATAGTCAATCAATAAATGTTGCTGTGGATGTTAATATCACCGCCACATTTGATGAAAACATGAGGGCATCATCCATGACCACAGATAGTTTCACACTGTTCACCGGGGAGATTCCCGTAGTTGGAATTGTAACCCTAGCAGGATCTGTAGCCACATTCGACCCTGAATTTAATCTGGATTTTAATACTCTATATAAAGCCACAATTAAAACAAACGCTCAAGATGAAGCAGGAAATTATCTTTCCATTCAAAGATCTTGGAGTTTTACCACAGGGGATTTTCCGGTGATTCTGGGGCCTTCCGTAGTGTCTATGGTACCCATGGATAAGTCGAATTCTGTAGCACCCAACGCCACGATTGGCGTCACTTTTAAAGAAACTATGGATCCTTCAACCATCAACTCTGATAATTTTACTCTTAGTAATGGAACGAGCTTGATTCCTGGAACCGTGACTTATCAAGGTTATACAGCAAAATTTGTTCCCGCATTACCTTTGGAATATAATACACTCTATACAGTAACTGTAAAATCCCAGGTGAATGATTCTACAGGAAGTTTTTTAGCGAACAATATTGTTTGGTCTTTTTCCACGGGTTCAACACCGGACACCACAGCACCAACAGTGGTATCCACTTTCCCCATGAACAATGCAGTAAATGTACCGGTGAATGATCCTTTAAAGGTATCTTTCTCAGAGGCAATGAACCCAGCTACATTGGTGGCTGCCAATATCACACTGGTCACGGGTTCCACTGCTGTGGCTGGTTCTTTTACCTATGATATTCCTACAAAAACACTTATATTTTCACCTAAATCCAATTTGGAAAACGGAAAAATATATACCATAAACCTAGGGACTGGAGTTAAGGATCTGGCTGACAACGCATTGGCTCAATCCTGGATTTGGAGTTTTGAAACCGAAACATTGGGACTAGGTCCTGCCCCGGTGGTTCTTGGTTCCGCAGCGAATTTTGCCATCTTGGCAAAAACAGGAATCTCCACAGTTCCGTCATCCCTAATCACCGGTGATATCGGAGTAAGCCCCGTGGCAGAAACTTACCTAACTGGATTTTCTCAGACCAAGGCTATAGGATATTCCACATCACCCCAAGTGGTAGGATTTATTTATGCGGCGGATATGACGCCCCCCACACCTGCCAATATGACCACCTCAATTTCGGATATGGAGGCAGCTTATACGGATGCTGCAACCCGTCCGGCACCTGCAGGGGATCATACAAACATCGGGGCAGGTACGATTGGAGGGCTGACCTTAGCCCCTGGTTTATACGCCTGGTCTACCACTGTGACAATTCCTACGGATCTCACCCTGGAAGGGGGAGCTAAGGATATTTGGATTTTCCAGATTACAAAGGATCTAAGCCTAGCCAGTGCTAAGAAAATAATATTAGCCGGGGGAGCCCAGGCAAAAAATATATTCTGGCAAGTGGCAGGGGTAGCTAGTCTGGAGACCGGTTCCCATTTCGAAGGGATTATTTTAAGTCAGACAGCGGTAATATTAAAAACAGGAGCTTCCATGAATGGAAGGATCTTGGCACAAAGTAGAGTGACCTTAGGTCAGGCTACTTTGACTGAACCCTATTGATTCTGAATTAAAAAGCCCGGTCTGAAAAGAGTACTTATCTCTTTCTCAGGCCGGGCTTTTTTATGCAAACGTTTTAAGTTCTACTACCTTATTAATCATCCTCCAAAGTTTTGGCAATTTTTCGGAAAGTTTCCGAAGCGTCTAGAAAAACCCTGACCAAATGAGGATCGAACTGGGTACCTGCACCGCTGGAGATGACTTCCACGGCCTCTTCATGGGTGAGGGCTTCTTTGTAGACCCTCTTACTTCTCACCGCATCGTACACATCTGCCAATGACATGATCCGAGCGGCAACGGGAATGGATTCCTGGGACAATCCCAAGGGATATCCCTTCCCATCCCATCTTTCATGATGGGAGCCGGCAATGTCCCGGGCGGTTTTCAAAAAACTCGTAGTGGTTCCCAGTAAAGATTCAGCTTGAATGATGGCATCTCTACCGATGGCGGCATGGGTTTTCATTATCTCAAATTCTTCCGGAGTCAGCTTCCCAGGTTTTAAAAGAATAGAATCTGGAATCCCGATTTTTCCAATGTCATGAAGGGGTGCGGATTTGGTAATTACCACAATTGCTTCCGGGGTGAGTGTTTTTTCATAAGCGGGAAGCATGGCGAGTCTGGTGGCCAATTCCCGCACATAGTGCTGTGTTCTGCGAATATGTTTACCGGTTTCGTTGTCTCTGGTTTCTGCCAGAGAGCCTATGGCCATCATGGCCACATCTTGAATGACCCCCAATTCTTGGGTGCGTTTTTGAACCTCTCTCTCCAGGTATAAGGATTTATCCACTAGAAAATCTTGAACGTTTTTTAACGCCAGATGGGTCTTTACGCGAGCAAGGACGATGGGGGGACTCATGGGTTTCGTTATGTAGTCAATTGCTCCCACTTCCAAGCCTTTTTCCTCATCTTCCACATCCGAAAGACTGGTTAAAAAGATCACGGGTATGGAAGCTGTTTTAGATTCCCGTTTTAACCATCGGCAAACCTCGTATCCGTCCATATAGGGCATAATGACATCCAGGAGTATCAAGTCCGGTGGATCGTCGGACCGGGCTATTTCCAAAGCTTTTTCTCCGGAAGTGGCTACTTTAGTTCTATACAGGGGAGAGAGTAATGAGTTCATAAGTATCAGATTGTCCGGGGTATCGTCCACCACCAGGATGGTGGGTTTTTTCCGCATATTTAATTCAATCATAAAGATTCCTCCAAGTTTATTTTTTCTTCATGAACTATTTTTCTTACTTGATTTAAAGCAGAGGTAAAGTCAAAACCTTTCAGAGCTGATTCCAGAGGGCCTGCTTTGGTATTTCCGCAGAGGGGGATGAGCATTTCCCTGTGGCTAATCCAATAATTCACCGCCTCCCCATCATTTTCCTTTAGCAGGACAATTAAAAATCGAAGGGCATTTATTCCCTGAATGGGATCACCGTTTTCTAATGGGACAGGTGTAAACCGCAGTAGTAAATCAGGGAGAACCTTTTTTACCGATGCCAAGGTTTCTTTCAGTACCCAAGAAAACTGATTGAGACTTTTTTGGGTGCTTTCGTCGTCTGAAAGACTTAGGGCCGTTTCCAAATCTTGGGCTGCGGTGGCTACAGTGGTGGCCCCAATATTTCCGCAAACTCCTCGACTAGAATGGATTAATCTCCGGGCTGTGACCAAATCTTTTTGCCTGAAGGCTTCTCGAATTTGATCTTCCACCACCTCCTGTCCTTCCACGAATTTATTTAAAAGTTCCACATAAAGGGCTGCATTATGGGCAACCCTGGCCAAACCTTTTCCAATTTCCAATCCGGGAATAATGGGTATGTATTGGGGATCATTTTCGATAACCACAGAAGGGGCCACCCCAATCCCAGAACGCAGTCTTCCCCGGTAGAATTGGGCTATTTTATCAAAAAGATCTTCGGGATTAATGGGTTTGGTCACCACTTCATTCATCCCGGAGGCTAGAGCTTTTTGCCGATCTTCCGCGTAAGCGTGGGCTGTGAGAGCGATGATGGGAAGATGGGGAAAATGTCCATCCTGTCTAATAAGATTGGCCGCTTCAAAACCGTCCATTTGGGGCATTTGGATATCCATAAGCAGAAGATCGAAGTGTTTCCCATTGAGGGAGTCCTTCACTTTTGTTAATGCTTCTAATCCGTTGTTAGCGGTTTCCACGGTTATCTCTTCTGATTCCAAGAGTTCCCTGGCTATTTGCCTGTTGACTTCATTATCTTCTACCAAAAGCACATGGGCCCCCGCAATTTCTCTAATGGCCAGGTGAACAGCCCCATCTGGAAGGTAGGCATTACCATGGGGATCAGAACCTTTACTCACTTTTAGCAGGGTGGTAAAGCTAAACCGGCTCCCTTTCCCTGGTGTGCTGGTAACTTCAATCTGGCCCCCCATCATCTCCACCAACAGTTTGCTTATGCGCAAGCCTAGACCAGTGCCTCCATATTTTCTAGCCATGGTTCCATCTGCTTGGGAAAAGGCTTTGAATAATTTTATCCGCTGATCCGGGGCGATGCCAATTCCCGTGTCCCTGACGGAGAATTCCAAAACCAAGCCGGGCCCGGGGTGATCGAGTTTTTTTACTTCCAGGACCACTTCCCCTTGATCAGTAAATTTCATGGAGTTTCCCACCAAATTAATCAGCACTTGACCAAGTCTTAGGGGATCCCCTACCAGGGTTGGGGGAATAGCTAATCCTTTTTCGATTTTGAACTTTATTCCTTTTTCCAAAGCCCTGGATTCAAAAATAGGACCTAATCTGGCAAGGACCGTATCCAATGTAAAATCCAGAGTTTCCATTTCTAATTTGCCCGATTCAATTTTAGCCAAGTCTAAAATATCATTGATCATTCCCAGAAGATCATCCCCGGCATTTTTAATTTTTGTCAAATAATCAAACTGCTTTGGGGTCATGTCTGTCCTGAGCGCCAAAGCGGAGAGACCAAGAATACCGTTCAGGGGCGTACGGATTTCATGACTCATATTTGCCAGGAATTGACTTTTGGCCTGGTTTGCAGAATCCGCAGATTCTTTGGCCATTTTCAATTGAAAATTGGCCCCTAGGAGTTCGTTTCGAGCATGGATGAGTTCGTTATTTTTAGAAACCGCCGTCTCATAGGTCGACACTAAAAGGTTAAGGATTCTCCTTCGATCTGCTTTTATGGAATAGGACTTATCTTTAAATATGAGCTGAATCGGCTCGAGGGATTCCTGTTCTTTAGGCATGCCCTGGTTAGCCAGTAGGTATCTAATCCTGGATAAGAGAACTGATTTCTCACAGGGTTTATTGAGATAAAAATCCGCACCACATTCCAGGCCTCGGATCACATCCTCCGGGTCGCTCAAAGACGTCAAGAGGATCACGGGAATACGATTAAGTTGGGGATTTTTTTTTATCTGACGGCATAGTTCCATTCCGTCCATAATCGGCATGACAATATCGCTGATGACCGCCGTGGGTGTAAAAAGTTCTAAAGCTGTTAAGGCTTCTTGTCCGTTTTCCGCACTTCTGACTTCAAATCCTTGACTTTCAAGTATATTTTTAAGTACCAAAGCTTGAGTGGGGCTATCATCCACGATGAGAAAGCAAATATGCTTATCCTGGGTTGCTTTAGAAATCACCATTGTATCTCCTATATTTGTGGTCGTGTTCGAATTCCTTGGGAGCAGACAAGTCTTTCTAAGACCAGGGCAATTTCCAAAGGAGATAAAATATAATCCGCAGCATCCAGTTTGACCGCTTCGCCTGGCATGCCGTAAACCACACTGGATTCTTGATTTTGGGCTATGGTAATTCCTCCATAGTCTCGCATGATTTTTAATTCTTTTGCCCCGTCGTCCCCCATTCCAGTGAGAAGTACCCCAATAGCTTTTTTTCCCAGGGTCTGTGCCACGGAGGCAAATAACCGGGAAACCGAAGGCTGATTATTTTTTTGGACATTTTCCCGGGAAAGGGTAATCTTCCCTTCTTTTTGTACCAACATTTGAAATCCATCGGGTGCAAAGTAGACTTGCCTCGGGTGGATGGTTTCCCCGTTTTGCGCCACCAATGCGGGTATGCCCGCCACGGTGGTGATCCACTTGGCCAGACCTTCAATAAATCCAGGAGCCATGTGTTGAACGACTAAAATTGGTACGGGAAAGTCCATGGGAAGCGCGGAAAAAATTGTTTTTAGGACCGCAGGTCCTCCGGTGGAGCTTCCAACTACTACTAAGGTAAATTCCTGAGGTGTAACTAAATTTTTTATTCTTTTAGCCAGGGGTAGGGTAAATTTATCCGTTTTGATTCGCCGGATAACCTTTACTTCGCTCATGGCTTTCACAATTCTAATAAGCTGTTGTCCGTCTTCCATGAGATCTTCATGTCCAAAAGGGTGAGGTTTGATAACCACTTGCAAAGCCCCAGCATCCAGCCCCGAGGTAGTCATATTTCGATTTGAAGAATTCTTGGTTTCCTTGAGCAGAATTATGGGAAGGGGAAATTTTTCCATGATGATTTGTGTGGCTTCAATCCCATCCAATCGAGGCATATACATATCCATAATCACCACATCGGGCTTCAGCCGTGGAATATCCGATAGGGCTAATTTCCCATCGGGGGAGATTCCCACAATTTCCATGGTGGTATCCGAAGAAAGGATGTGGGCTAAGAGATGGGCTTCTGAGGGGGAAGCGCTGACCACCAGGATTCTAATCACAGCAACCTCCTCAAGGCCTGTAGTAGATCGCTTTGATCAAAATGTCCCTTTACTATGAACGCATTTGCCCCCACATCGATGCCCTTTTCTTTGTCCTCTAGGGAACTCAGCGAACTGACTAAGACCACGGGAAGGTTTTTGAGTTGGGAGTCCTTTCTAATTTTTGCAGTTAATTCGAACCCATCCATCCGGGGCATATTTAAATCTGAAACTACCCCGTCGAAGGGACTGGATTTTAACTTCCCCCAAGCATCCATACCATCCACCGCCGTCACCACTGTGTAACCCGAGGACTGTAATATATTTTTTAATAAGGTCCTGGTGGTGATGGAATCTTCCACCACCAATATGGAATTTTTTCTAAGGAGGGGGGGATGAGCATTTTCATTATCAGGGGTTGCTGGGGAAAAATTCACGCCCATGGAGGTTTTAATCAGATCGCTCACATTGAGAATGGGAACCAGTTTTCCACTCCCCAGGATTGTCGCTCCCAAAATATTACGCACCCGGGCAAGTTGAGGTCCCAAGCTTTTTTGTAGAACTTCCTGTTCTCCCAGTACCTCTTCCACCAGAAATGCAATCCGTGTTCCCCCGGAAGATAAAACAATAACTTGGGTGGTGTCATCAAATCCCAAGGCTGTAAGGGGTGGGAGTTCCAGGGCGTCGGAGAGCTGTACGGTACACACGGGTTTTCCTTCCAAATTAATGGTTCCCTTTCCTTCCACTGTTTTAATATCCGAACCTTTTACCCTGGTTACCCTCTCTACTTGATTTGTCGGGGCAATAAATTCCCGACCTCCGCATCGTACTAAAACACCCCTAAAAGTGGCGATTGTTAAAGGTAGAATAAGAGAAAAAAGTGTTCCCGCGCCCACGGATGTTTCAATGGCGACGCTCCCTCCCAAGGCTTCCACTTTTTCCTTAACTATCGCCAGGCCTAGGCCTCGGCCTGATAGGGTCGTTACCTGGGAACGGGAAGACACCCCGGATTGAAAAAGTGATTGAATAATATCCTGATCGCTGAAACCATGGGTTACTTCCCTGGGATCCACACCCAGATGGGGTAGAGCTTCCCTTAAGGCGCTTATGGGTATCCCTGCCCCATCATCCCGAATCGTGAGGATGATCTTATCGTCCCAAGGTGCTACCCGTATTTTTAGGATTCCCTGGGAAACTTTTCCCCGGGTTTTACGAACCTCTGGTTTTTCAAAACCATGATCCAGGGCATTTCGAACCATGTGTAATAGGGGGTCTTTTAATTCTTCCAGTATTCTTTTATCAATTTGAATATCTCCCCCTTCCACAGTTAGGGTAACGTCCTTTCCCGCTGCCCGGGCGAGATCTCGGACAATTTTGGGATAGGGATCCAAGAGGGTGGAAAAAGGAAACATGAGGATTTTTTTGGTATCTTCCAGAAGACTATCTACCAGCACACCCAAGGTTCGGGAATCTTGATCGGCTGCTTTTGCAATTTGGACTAAGTTGGTTTGTAGGGCTTTGAAGAAATTCCCATTCCACCTAAGAAAATCCTGGGACTTTTCCAGGGAATTGCCGTGATGGTGCTCCAGAGTTTTCCATTTTTTTTCCCAAATTCCCAAGATTCCTTGGAGCTTGCGAAGTTCCTGAGATCGTTGGTGGGCAGATAGTTTAGCGGAAACCATTTCTTCAGCCTGGAGGAGAACCTTCACAAGTTTTTCTGTGGGAATACGCACTGTTTCGATGGGGAGAGGCGGATCGGAGGAGACGACTTGTCCCGGCGTTTCCCGGATCTCCAAGGGAATTGATTTTCCTTGAGGGTCTGGAGGAAATTCTTGAACATTTCCTGCCTTCTCCAAACGACCGAGTAAATCATCCTTGATTTCACCCATCCCTTCCTTTTTAACCCCCATGGCGTCAAGACTTTCCAGCAGGAGGTCGAAAATCTCTCTGGTGGGCGTAAGGGTGTGTTTTTT
>CAZUXL010000039.1:14501-15624 GCA_964624355.1 uncultured Spirochaetales bacterium | reverse complement strand
GAAAAAATTGTCTCCATGCCTTGGCAAATGGCTTCAATCATGCCCATATCCACAGATCTGGCAGCACCCTTTAAGCTGTGAACTTGACGAAAAACCACCTCTACCGCATCTTGCCACTTTTTGGGAGATAAGGGTTTTTCCAACTCCATAAGACCGATGGCGAGGGTTGTGAGATTTTCCTGGACTTCAACCCAAAAGGTCTCCAGGAGTTGCTTTTGAAGTTCACTACCCTTATCCACGGTTATACCTGGTACTGGGAAGCCAAGTGTTTGAGTTTTTGTCCCAATTCATGGAGACCCTGAACTGTTTTTTCCACTTGTTTCATCCCCAGGACGTTTTGTTCACTGGCATCCTTGATGTTTTCCATGGCTAGGGCAACTTGATCCATTCCCACCATCTGCTGTTGGCTGGATGCGGCGATTTGCAAGGCTGCCTGGGCGGTGGACTCAATATTTTCACCAATCACCCGGATCGCTTCTCCCGCTTCGTGGGATTGAAGTGTCCCGGCGTCCACGGCCTTTCCCCCCTGCTCCGTAGCCATAACCGCAGTGTCTGTAGCCTTTTTTATATCATTCAAAATTGCCCTGACTTGGGTGGTGGCATTCTTGGATTGTTCTGCCAGGCTTTTAACTTCCTGGGCCACCACGGCAAATCCTTTTCCTTGTTCCCCCGCTTTGGCTGCTTCAATCGCTGCGTTCACCGCCAGGAGATTGGTCTGTTCTGCCAGATTGCTTACCGAGGAAATAATTTCACCAATAGCTTCACTTTGTTCCGAGAGACGGATCACACTTTCAGCTATGGCCTCCACTTGTTTTTGAATATGGGACATTCCCACCAGGGACTTGTCCAGGGCATTTTTACCTTCCATGGCAGACCGGGCTGCTTTCTGGGAAATCTCGGAGACTGACCGGGATTTGTCGCTGGCGATTCGGGAGACCTGGAGAACCTGTTCCACCGCTGAGGTGGTCTCGCTCACTGCAGCAGCTGTCTCGGCGGCACTAGCCGTCACTTGGGTGGTGGAAGCTAGGATTTCGCTGGAGGAGTTAGTCAGAACATCCACCCCCTCAATGATTTCCGCAGCGATTCCCCGGAGGTTTACCGCCATAAGGGCAAAAGTATTTAT
>CAZUXL010000039.1:4373-14401 GCA_964624355.1 uncultured Spirochaetales bacterium | reverse complement strand
AAACCTAGACTTAGGAGTATTTTCCCCTGGGCTGAAATATTCAAAAACCAGTTCATATCATTTTTCCTTTTTCAAAATGTTAATTTTTTCATTGACGATTAATTTTTCATCCCGCAGCAATTTTTCCCAATCTAAGAGTGCCATAAGGTCGTCGGTTACACCCCATAAATATTCTCCCCGAGGACCATTTATGGTGGGTAATGAAACCTGAAGGCTTTGCGTGGGAATGGATTTTGTTCCCACCACGGTTTGTACCAAAAAGCCAAATTCCATAGTCTGATTTTTAATGGTAATGATCTTATCCCCTTCTTCTGGTGACCGGGTTGGCAGCCCAAAAAGCCGGCATAAATCCAAAACTGAAAGTATCCTGCCCCTAATGTTGATGATCCCTAAAACGTGTGCTGGTGTGCAGGGAACGGGGGTGAGACCTTTGAGCAGGAGGACTTCTCCGATACCACCCAAAGCCATTCCGTACCGTTCCCCCATTATTTTAAACTCTAGGATTTCCAGAAGATCTTTGGGAGCCCTCTTGGGTTTCTTTGCCAATTCTAGAGCTCTGGTATGGAGGGTTTGCAGGGTGTTTTGGTTGTGGTCTGTCATGATGCATGGACCAATTGGGTAGTCATGGTGGCCGTAGCGCGAAGGATTTCCGCCAAACGTTGGGCGGGCATACCATCGGAACCCATTATAAGCTCCCCCGGTTCATAGTGATCCAATATTCCTAAAGCCCGGGTAAAATGAATTTTTGCTTCGGTCTTTTCATTTCGACGAAGGGCGATGTTCCCCAGGGTAAAATGAACCATAGCTAATTGTTGGTCTATATAAAGTGCCTGCTGAAGAGCTTCAATGGCGTTGTCCAATTCCCCTAGCTCTTCCAAAATGGAGGCTTTTAAACAATAGAGAGCTGGGTTTAATTTGTCTGCTCGAATGGCTCTTTCCGTGAGGGCTAGTGCTTCCCGGTGATCCCCTTTATTCGCTGCATCGCGGCATAAAAGGGCGAGGGGTGTGTAACTTCCGATCTTTAGGGGGGCTTTGGAATGGGCCCGAAGAGGGGATGGTTGGGGCAGGGGAATTGGGAGTAATTCTTCTTTGGGTAAAGACCTTTTCTGGGGTTTCATTTTACGATAAAGAATTGTTTCCGGTGAAGGGACAGTCGTAAACAAATTGGCTAAGAGATTGGAAGATTCGTAGGCACTTACAAACAGCCAGCCACCTTCCATAAGGCTAGAACGAAATCGGTTTAAAATTTTTGTTACTTTTTCCGGGGCGAAATACATGAGGACATTTCGGCAAAAGATTATGTCCATGGATTCGGTACCTCCGGGAAGAAGGGGATATACCTCTTGGGCTAGATTGAGGTGGGAGAACTGAACCATTTTGCGAATTTCTTGATTTAGTTGAAAAACCCCGTTTTCTACTTCGGTGAAATATTGTTTTTTTAATGCGGGTGAAAAGTTTCGGAAGGCCCATTTTTTATAGAGACCCTGGGAGGCTTTCAGGAGAGAAAGGGGATTGATATCCGTAGCCAGGATGGTTACTTCCCAGTCTTCCAATAATTTTTTTTGACTGTGAAGCGCCATGGCGATGGAATAGGGCTCTTCACCAGTGGCGCATCCGGCACTCCAAATTCTCAGCTTCTTTGCACCCCCGGTGTGAGATTTCAGGATTTCTTGGATCACAGTTGTTTCCAAAGCTTTAAAACTAGCTTCTTCCCGAAAAAAATAAGTTTCCCCCACCGTAAGATAAGTGGCCATGGTTCCAATGAATTCCTCCGAGGCTGGAGATCTTACAAACCATGAAACACACTCATCAATATGTGGGAAACCCAAATTTTTTGCAGCTTGATTAAAGGCCCGTTCTAGATAGACCCACTTCGATGGTGGAAAAGATAATCCAAGTCGTTCCTCCACCAGAGTACTCACAAGCGCTAATGTTTCTTGGCTTAAACCTCGGGTCATGGAAATGCCCTAGGAAGCAGGGGTGGTAAGAGGGTCCCCATTTCATCAATGAGCATGACTCCATCTAAAGTAGCGGTTACCCCAGAGGGAAAGGCTGATCCGGGCAGGAGATAAAACCCCTCAGCCATGGTTTCCTCAGACACTTCCCGAACTTCTAAAACTCTATCTATGGCAATCCCAAAAACCTGCCCGGAAAAGTTTGCAATTACTAAGTGGTCGGGGAGAGAAATTTGTTTGTTAGGAAGACCAAAATGCCACCGGAGGTTTAACACGGGAATCATGGTCCCTTGGAAATTAATGACACCACTCACTGACTCGGGAGCACCGGGCAGAGGGGTAATTTCCACCATCATCACAACTTTAATGACCCCGTCCACTTTTATTCCGTAGGACTGGTCATTTAATGAAAATATCAAATGTCTGTCACATCCACCCGTCATAACCCACCCCTTAAATACTATTTAATTTGAATAAACAAGAATGGCTTTTATGTCAGATTATTTACTAAGCTGTTAAATAAGATGAACATTTCAAAATCACCAAATATTAATATCCGCTTTCTGTAACATACCTATAAGTTTGTCATTAACCTACATAATTTAAGAAATAATTTATATTATTAATGATACATTTTAGTTTACCCCAAAGGGGCACTACCTATGACTCCTTTGTGCTTATCCAAAAAAAAACGAACCCGGGTTAGGGGTTGGGATATTCTGCGGGTCATATGACAAATTTCCACCTGATTCCCAGGAAAGATGGTTCCTCTCACATGAATTTCCGCGTTTTCATTTCGATCTAAAGTCCCCACTAAATGGAGAGAAAGTTGATTAAGCTTTTTAATTTCATCCCGGATCTTGAACCAGGCTGCCCGAAGATCTTCCTGGTTGGCTGGATTTCTTAAAGTCTCCATTTCAATGGATTTAAGAGTTTTTTCCATCAGTATATTTTGCCCTTTGAGCCACTTAATTTTATCCAGGACCGAAAAATCCACACCGCATACTATCTCCGACCCTTCACCTCTTTCATTGCCCACTTGAAAAAGATCAACGCCATTCTGAGCTTCAATTTTACCGCCCACTAGTATACCTTTCGGGCCGAGGATAAATTTATCCAAGGATTGAACTCTTGAATTCATAACAAGGGTCTGTATAACCACCGAGCCTCGGGCAAGAACGTTGGCGTTGGTGAGAAATTTGGCTTTAATATAACCCTCAGCTCTCAGAACGGATCCCTCATGCCCAATAATTCCCAGAGTTACTTGGATATCGCCTTGGGCTATCACTTCCGTAACATCCAGGGTATGGGTACAGAATATACTTCCCCCCGCAATGATTTTAAACCCCGGTGACACTTCCCCTAGGATCGAAACATCCCCAGGAAAATTTATATGTCCTGTCTTAAAGGAAACTCCCTGGTTTAAAGTTAAAACACTTTCCACAAAGAATTCATGCTCATTCTGGTAGAAACAACCCTCCACTAAGGACACGAAAACATTTTCCATGCGAAGGATATTCTTGCCCGGTTGGAGGAGTTGGGGGATGATTTTTAGAAAAGCGATGGGGGCACCTTTAAGATCCATTCCATTGCATCCCACCTGCCTGGGATGAACTAAAGCGACCACATCATTTTGTTTAACCATAAGAAATGGAGAATCTTTTTTTAAATCGATAAAGGAAGATTTTTCATCTACGATCCGCTGTTTGTCTAGAATTTCAGGGCAAATTATCCAGTGTTCTTGGATTTCTGGAATTGAAGGAATTCCCTCTGCGAGAAGAATATCTTTGAAGGGTCTTTCTTCGGTTTTGCAGTCCAAAACAGCTTTCTCAAGTAAGGCCCAATCTACCCCTCGGATGATATCTTCTTCCAGGAGTTGCAATTTCACCATTTCCAAATTTATTGGTATTCCCCCACCCAAGGGGGGGTAAAAATTAAACCAAGCACTCATATTATCCTTCGCCCTGGTAATTTCTAAAAATCCGTTTACAGAGATCGGAGCGGTAACTTCTTCTTCCTCTAGGAGAATCTCATCAATCCCAGGTATTGCGAGCAAATATTGGGTCGATTCTATTTCAACCTTGGAAAGGAGGGCGTCCACATCGGACAAAAATTTGGTACGAAAATGATCTCTCATGGGAGAATGTTTTTCATCGGAGACTCCCTTTATGGGAACATACGAATATATTTTTTTGAAGTCAATAGGACATTGGATATAAAAATAATTCACAAACTAAATTGAAAATTTAATTGACATCCTCATTGCGTATACATAGATTCGGTATATTCCCTCGGGAATTAAAATTTCAAGGAGTACACCATGAAGAAGATTAGTTTGTGTCTAATATTTGCCTGTCTTGCTGCGATGGGTTTTTCGCAAAAATTAGAAATTTCTGTGGGAGCTGGTTTGAGTTTATCAGCGCTCATGGGCCCGGCAACTGTGGATGTGAATGGGGTAAAATTCGACTACACTATGAATGTCAAAAAGTTGGGATTGAATGTTTTTGGTGATTTGACCTATTTTTTGGTGAATCTGGATACCATCGTAGATTTGGGGAACACAGAGGTTATTACCACTTCCACTGTTTTGGATGTGGTGGATCAATTGAATAAAAACTCCATAGATATGGCCATATCCCTTTATGGTAAGTTACCCATTTCTTTGGGGTTTGGACTCAATGTATTTCCTTTAATTGGGGGGGGGTATAATTTCAACGCCACATTCCAAGATAAAGGAACTTCTTCCGCCACTGCTCAAACTGTGGTAAATTATTTGTTTTTGGGTGTTGGTTTTGGTGGAGATTTTTCCCTAACCCAAAATTTTTATTTACGACCTCTGGTACTCTTTAACTGGATTCCAGGATTTAATGGGGAATACTATAAGGACATCCTGGATTACATCCCCGGACCAAAAACCGTGATGGCCAACGGGTATCTTCTAAAAGCGGGATTGAACATTGGTTTCAAGCTTTAAAAGTTGGATTTTTCCGGTGAAATTAATGTTCTGGAAAAAATTAATGTGAGGCAGCTTCTAAATCCTTTGCCAGATCTTCCCAGTCTTCCAATCCTACGGAAAACCGAAGCAGGGAAGGTGTTATTCCCAGTTCTCGCCGCTCTTTCTCGGGAATGGCCGCATGGGACATTCTCTCGGGCCAGGAGAGGATGGATTCCACACCCCCCAGGCTTACAGCAACCACAGGAAGTTTAACATTTTTCATAAGTTCCAATGCCCTCTGGGGGGTGTCGGTTTCAAAACTGAGTATCGCCCCGGGACCTTGGGTCTGAGAAAGATGGACATCCCGTCCCGGATGGGATTCTAATCCGGGATAGTGAACGGTCTTTATCCAGGTCTGTCCCTGGAGCCAATGGGCTAAGGCGTGGGCAGAAGCCTGCTGACGTTCCATTCTCACACCGAGGGTACGAAGTCCCCGCCACAGGAGAAAACAATCCTGGGGTCCTAGAATCGCTCCAAAGGCGTTTTGCACCCAAGCAATTTTTCCAGCGATTTCCGGATCCCGGGCTGCGGCAGCGCCAGCCACCAGATCGCTATGGCCTCCGAGGAATTTTGTGGCGGAATGGATCACCACATCGATCCCTTGAAGCAAAGGTTTTTGAAACCAGGGGGTAGTAAAGGTGTTGTCCAGAACCGTGAGGATGCCTTGAGCTCTCGCCAGGTCTGACACCGCTTTCAAATCCGTAATTTTCAAAAGCGGATTGGAAGGGGATTCGAGAAAAAAAAGTTTTGTGGGTTTTTGGGCCAATTTTTCCCAAGCTGTTATATCCCCAGGATCTACAAAAACCGTTTCCACACCAAACTTGCTAAAAAATTTCGTAAGAATCCTGTGGGATCCCCCATAGAGGTCCTTGGAAGCGGCGATCCTATCCCCTTTTTCCACCAGGGCGGCGATCACCGAAGAAACCGCGGCCATTCCCGAGGAAAAAGTAAAGGCTCTCTCCACCCCTTCCAGTTTTGCCAAGGCGGTTTCCAGGGCCGTGCGGGTGGGGTTTTCACTTCGGGCATAGGTCCATTGCCCCATATTCAAGGGATCTTCTTGATGAAAGGTGGAGGTTTGATAAATGGGAACTCCCACCGCCCCGGTAAAGGGGTCAGATTCTAAACCGGGGTGAATAAGGTCGGTGTGGGGATTCATATTTTTGTCTCCAAAGCTTGAATCAGGTCATTTTTCAGGTCTTCCAGGTTCTCTATTCCCACCGAAAGACGCAAGAGATCACCGGTGATGCCCAGGCGAAGGCGAATTTCTTCGGGAATGGCAGCGTGGGTCTGGGTCATGGGGTAGGTGATCAGGCTTTCTACCCCACCCAAACTCTCTGCGTAGCTGATGATTTTTAAATTATTTATCAAACTCACCGCCGCTTGAGGGGATTTTAGGCGAAAACTCACCATGGCCCCCGCCCCCCGAGCTTGGGAGTCGTGGATGGCTTTAGAGGTATGTCCCCGTAATCCGGGGTAATAGACCTTGGTTACTTCTGGATGATGGGCTAAAAAGAGGGCTAAAGCCCCGGCATTTTCTTGGGCTCTGTCCATTCTCAAGGCCAAAGTTTTCATCCCCCGGAGGACCAACCAACTTTCAAAAGGTGAAAGGATGCCTCCGGTGGCGTTGAGAATAAATTTGAGCCGATCGGAGAGTTCTTTGGTTCGTGCTATCGCCAGGCCACAAAGGGTATCGTTGTGCCCGGAGAGATACTTGGTTCCCGAGTGAATGACCACATCCGCCCCGAACTGGATGGGTTTTTGAAGGTAGGGACTGAGGAAGGTGTTATCCACCAGGTAGAGAAGATTTTTTTTCCGGGCCAACTCACCCAAAGCCTTCAAATCCGCGATCTTCATCAGGGGGTTGGTGGGAGTTTCCACCAAAAGGGCCTTGGTATCGGGTCCCACGGCTTTCAGGACAGCTTCAGGATTCCCCATGTCCACGTACCGGCTTTTTAAACCCAGGGGAAGGAAAATATCTTCCATTAACCGCCAGGTTCCCCCGTAGAGGTCGTCGGAGAGCAAAATCTCATCCCCGGTTCGGAACAGAAGAAACACAGCGGTCAGGGCGGCCATTCCACTGGAAAAAGCACAGGCTCCCTCACCTCCCTCTAAACGGGCGATCTCCTCCTCCAGTTGTTTTCTGGTGGGATTGTCCGTTCGGGTGTAATCGTATCCTGTGGACTGTCCCACCTGGGGGTGGCGGAAAGTGGCCGATTGATAGATGGGAGCACTGAGGGCCCCAAATTGTTCATTAGGGATAAGACCCGCACGGGCTAAAAGCGTTTCGTCCTTCATGAATAAATAATGGACTTAATCAATTCATAAAGTCAAGTATTCCAGAGGCCCAGGGTAACATGTTCCTTCTGTCCAGGGATCATTTATCCTATGAACCCTTCCCAACTTCCCCAACCTGTGTCATCCTAATTCCCATGGAATTTTCACTTTTTGGTCAAAAGCTGGCCGGCCGCTCCGGAATCCAGGAGCTCATGGATGATTTGGGGAATGCTCTCAGTTCAGCGGAAAAAAAGTATATGCTCGGAGGGGGCAACCCCGCCCATATTCCTGAAATAAATAAACTCTGGCGCTCCCGGGTGAAGGAAATCTGGCGCACCAAGGGGTCTTTGGAAGCTCTTTTAGCCAACTACGACACCCCCCAGGGCAGCCAATCATTTCTCAGATCCCTGGCTCATCTGCTCCGGGTCACCTACGGCTGGGACCTGAGTGAAGAAAATATTGCCTTGACCAATGGGTCTCAAAACGCCTTTTTCCTTCTGTTCAATCTTTTAGCCGGGGACTTTGGGGGGGGTAAAAGGAAAAAAATTCTCTTTCCCTTAGCCCCGGAGTACATTGGCTACGCCGACCAGGCCCTGGGACCGGATTCTTTTGTGAGTCACAAGGCCAGAATTGACGAAATCGGTGACATCTTTTTCAAGTACCGGGTGGATTTCGATACCCTCCAGGTGGGGGAGGACGTGGGGGCTATCTGTGCAAGCCGGCCGACCAATCCCACGGGAAATGTCCTCACCGACGAGGAAGTTCTAAGGTTAGCAGCCTTAGCCCAGGAAAGGGATATTCCTTTCCTTTTGGATAATGCTTACGGAACCCCATTTCCCGGGATTATTTTCAGCGAAGTGCAGCCCTTTTGGAGCCCTTCCATGGTTCTTGTCTTGTCTTTGTCCAAATTAGGGCTTCCAGGTACCCGTACCGGGATCATCGTAGCCCGGAAGGAAATCATAAGGGCCGTGGCAGCGAGTAACGCGGTGATGAATTTGGCCGGGGGCAATGTGGGGCCAGCCCTGGTCCAGCCCCTGATTGATTCCGGGCGGATTCTGGAAATCAGCCACCGGATCATTCGCCCTTACTACGAAAAACGGATGCTCCATACCCTGGAACTCATCCGCAGTATTTTCGAAGGGCGGTTTCCCTATCGGGTTCATAAACCCGAGGGAGCCCTTTTTCTTTGGCTCTGGTTTCCCCAATTAAAAATCACCGCCGGGATGCTGTACGAAAGACTGAAGGCCAGAAACACCCTGGTGGTACCGGGGCACTACTTTTTCTTCGGACTGGATCAAAAAGACCCTCAGGCGGAAAAGTGCATCAGGATCACCTATTCCCAGAATCCAGGGGATGTGGAAGCGGGCTTGAAAATCATCGCCGAAGAGGTGGAAAGGTCCCACTAGTTAAGGATATTCTCCACATCGGCGGAGTCCCCAAGGGAATCTTTAATATGCTTAATGAGGGCGGTTTTTTTTACAAAGGCTTCCAAGGACACTAAAACCTCCTCGTACCTTAGGGAAACGGAAGGGAGTTCCAAGATTTTCTGCTGCTGAAAAAGGGTGAACCCATTAAGTTCCGACAATAGAAAGGAAAAGGTTCCGGCGGTAAAGTTGGTGAATAGCTCTGACTGGCTTTGAATCCCCGTGAGGTGGGCAAATTCATTCAGGAGATCTTCCCCTTGTTTTCGGAATTTTTCTAAAAGAGTTGCATCCTCAGGGATATCTTCCAGGATTTTCACCTGGGCTTGAAAATAGGCCTTATCTTCGACTAATCCCAGAAATTTGACCAGGGAAAATCTTTTTTTTCCCAAGGTCAGGATATTCATCCTGCCGTCGGGGAGGCGTTCCATGACATTTTCAATTTTAGCCAAGGTTCCCACCGTACTCATTTTTCCATTCCGCATGAGGATGACCCCGAATTCCCTATGATTCTCCAGGCAATCGGCCACCAGTTGTTGATACCGGGGTTCAAAAATGTGGAGAGGTAAGGGCATATTGGGGTAAAGTACAATCTCCAGGGGAAAAAGGGGATAAATTCCGTCGGTTATTCCAGTCACAGAGTTAAAATAACCAGATTTTAGAATTTGGACAAGTTAGGAAGGTAAATACATATTGACTAATTCTAATAATAGAAGCATTCTAAATCTAATAATATTTAGGAGTTCCTATGGTCAAAATCAATCAAAAAATGGAAGAGTTCTCCCTGAAAGCCTACTATAAAGGGGAATTTATCACAATCAATTTGTCAGATTATAAAGGTGAATGGGTAGTGTTGTTTTTCTATCCTGCGGATTTCACCTTTGTCTGTCCCACGGAGCTGGGAGATCTGGCGGATCATTATGAGGATTTTAAAAAAGAAGGAGCGGAGGTTCTTTCCGTGTCCTGTGACACCCACTTTGTGCATCACGCCTGGCACGAAGCATCCCCCACAATAAAAAAAATCACCTACCCCATGCTGGCGGATCCCACGGGCTCCCTGAGCCGGTACATGGGAGTCCACATCGAAGAAGAAGGTATGTCCCTCAGGGGAACCTTTATCATCGACCCCGATGGAGTTCTTAAAGTAGCCGAAGTGAACGACAACGGTATCGGCCGGAACGTAAGCGAGACCCTGCGGAAACTTAAAGCTGCCAAGTTTGTCCGGGAACACGGGGAAGTGTGTCCTGCCAATTGGGAACCAGGTAAGAAGACCCTGATTCCAGGTATCGCCCTGGTGGGAAAAATCTAGATTCCAGAGTCCCTCACCCGCAGTTCTCCTGAGTGTGGAAGTGTCCTATGGGCACCTCTACATCAGGGGGAAAA
>CAZUXL010000039.1:0-4273 GCA_964624355.1 uncultured Spirochaetales bacterium | reverse complement strand
CGATCACACGTTCGCCTAGAAATATTACCTCTTCCTTGACGAATCCCGTGGTGACATCATAAATAAAGAGTTTGCATCCCTCCAAAACACCGTCAAAACTCAGCAGAAATAGAGAATTCCCTGCCGTGACCATCTGGAGGGGGGATTGCCCTCGGGATTGGACTTTTCCCAAGACAATTTTGACACTTTCTTTCCACAAACAAATGTCATAGTCCCCTAATGGCGGTGAAGGGGATGTACGACTTGAAGCTTGAGTGCCAGAGGAGTATCCTGTCAGTATCGAACCTGCTGTAAAGACCTGCCCACCAACCGTGACCATTTCATCCAAAGAGAACTCCGAGTTTTCTGGGATTTCTAAGGAGAGAGAATTCCCGTTTTTCCAAATCCAACCTTTTTTAGGATTCGAGCCGTCAGTTCCAACAAAATACAGGTCATTTCCATCCACTAACATGGCTGTAAGGCTCCCCTTACCATCCAGGGGGATGAATTGGTCATCAAGCCAGTAACCTAAGTTGCTCGCATCAAGAGAGATGGTCCTAGTTTGATAGATAGAGAAATCTATAGGAAAATCGGACTGGTTTGGTAGCTCGTGGAAGATCTCATTTTTCCAATAGTAAACCTGCCGTTTTCCTATCAACCCATTATTCATGATGAAGGTGCCTCCCCAATAATACAGGTCATCCCCCAGAAAGAAAGATCCCTTCACCCAAGGGCTATTATCCGGAGTGCCATAGTGATCAATGAACGGAAGATTTACCCGTTGGCCATTCTTCCAATAGACGGGCAGGGTGGATCTGCTTGAATTAAAAGAGGAACCCTGAATTCGAGACCCAGCGGCATAGACTGTCCCGTTGTGGACCACGAGAGAGTATGCCTCTGACCTCTCCTGTCCCCAGGGGAGGGTGCAAGACACAATAGAAACCAAGAGGATGCTTAAAAAAATCTTCGTCATAATTGAATCATCCCCTTCCCCCCGGTCGTCTTGGTAACCGCCCAGGACACTTGATCCTATAATATAATACTTCATTCCTAAAGAGGTGCCTCTAAAAGCCCCCATATCATGATATAGTTCAGAAGATTTTTAATTTTTGACTTCGACAATCTTCGGGACGGCCTGAAAATTGAAAAACTCCAAAATATGCAATATACTATAAATGTCATGGAAGGGCCGGGTTACCCCACATAAGGGTCCCTACCGGAATTGGTCCGAAACCGACAGTATCGCCAACTTTTTATAGGAGAATGATATGCGCATCGAGAAAATTGAACAGGATACCATCCTGTTGCCCCCCTATGTTCTGGATACACTGAAAACTCTACCCTGGATGACCAGCAACGGGACAGAAATTGAGTTTTACCACGATGATTTCATTGTGGTCCTCTATGGAGTTCGGGGAAGCACGGCTTATTCCGGTCCTAATACCATCCGCTATGGTTCCAACACCAGCTGCTATCAAATTTGGAGTCCTAAACTTCCTCAGAATCACCTCTATATAGGGGATGGGGGATCTGGGATTCTGGAAATAGACGATGTGATTATTAAAAAATTATTTTCCAAGAAATTAAATCCCTTTACCTCTTCGGAAAAGGAGCTGGCGCCCTATTTGGCCCGGCTTATCAATACTTATACCCATTATCATTACGACCATCTTCATTTAGGCGCCCCTTTAGCGGGAATATTTCATGCCAACGGGATTCCCAAGATGATCATCGGCGGTGACAATCCTAAAACCCAGTTCTCGAAAACCTTCAAGCGCCCCGCTTTTCCCCGGGATTTTGGGGAAATTCAAGCATCCTACAGCTTTCATAATATAGAAGACCCCCGGTCCTCTGTTTTGATCTTCACCCCCAATGGGGACTATAGGGAAATGAGCTCTTCGGAATTCCAAAGTTACCTCACCCAATCCAACCCCCAAATCCGCCACCAGAAGACCTTTTACAACTTGGAAGACTGCGTGGTGGCCCGTCTTTACAATGCGGATCATCCAGACCCCTGCATCAGTTTTCGCTACGAAAACTACAACCAGTCAGGTCAACTGCTTTCCAGTTTTGTGTACATGACCGACCACGAGATTCGGGAAACGGATGATAAAAACGCCTATTTCCAGAAACACGTAGTCGGGGCGGATGTGGCTTACTTCGATGGCCAATACAATGAGCAAAACTTTATCCCGGGTTTCGGTCACGGCCGGGTGGAAATTATTGGTGAAATTGCGGCTAAAATGGAGCTACCCAACGTACTCATCGGACATCATGACCCCAAACGAACCGATTCCCAGATCGATGGGATGGTGGTCCAGGCCAATTTAGCCTATACTGAGACCCTCCAGAAACTGGGAAAGACTCCGGAGGTTCCCGGAAGAATCGTCGGGGCTTCCGATAGGATGCTGATTTTTATCCCCAGCCGGGAAAGAGCACGGAAAGGTGTGGTTTTCGGCCGGATGAACCTGGAAAAGAGTTCGGAGATCCACTCCGATGCCATTGGGGAACAAACTTCGGTTCAGGCCAACTACCAAGCCTTCGATTTGACTCAGGTGTATAAGTTAGATGATTTGACTCAAAAGCTTTAAAAGTGTCCTAGAGTCCTTGAACTGGTACTTTCAGCTCAAGGACTCTGGTAGAATCCCGAGCCGTGGAGGCGCAAAATAAAAAAATTAAAACTAACCGTATCCATGAAAATCCTATCGGTTCTCTCTTTAAGTGCCATGGCCTTGGTATTCACAGTGGTGGCCACCTTCCTTTCTATGAATTCCATGAGCGGGAATATGAAAGTCACCTTTGCAGATATAAATTCCAACGTGAAGAACCTTTTTAGCATTGTTTCCATGGTCACCCTTATGGGAGACTCGGTGGAAAGACTACTGATAGAAAAAGATACGAATAAATTGGATGAATTGTATGGAAAGATTGAGAACCATCAGCAGTTAGCCTCTGAACAGGTTTCCGCTTTCGGTGAGGAGGGCGATTCCCTATTAGAGGCCTACGAATATTATACCCTGTCCTTGAATCGCGTGGTGGAAATGATACGTCAGGCTGACAATACCGCCGCCAGGCAATTCTACATCGATAGGGTTTCTCCTCGGGCTTCCCTGGTTTTTAGTGAAATTTTTCAATTGCAGAAATCCCAGAGTTATTCCATGGGTAAAATGATCGATTTCGAGACCCAGGAGGCAGAACGGGGCAACCTCATTCTTTCAACTGTCAACCTCCTTATTGTCCTTGCTTTAGGGGGCTTAGGATTTTTAATTTCCCGGAATATCACGAATTCTCTCAAAAGAGTGGTTACCAGGCTCAAGGAGATTTCCCAGGGGGATGGGGATCTGACCGCTCGGATCGAGACCCGGGGCGGGGATGAAATTGCAGAGCTTACAGGTTATTTCAATCAGTTTACAGCAAAATTGGGGGGGATGATTCTGGTGGTACAGAAAACTCTGGACAACCTCCATAAAACAGCCCTGGACTTGGCATCCAACACGGAAGAAACCGCAGCTACGGTGAATCAGATATTAGCCAATACAGAGAGTGTTAAAACCCGATCAGATCTCCAATCCCGGAGCGTGGACGACACGGTGATCTCCATGAATAATTTGTCCGCAGGACTAAGGACTTTGGACGGGATGATTGAAAGTCAGTCATCCAGCGTGAGTCAGTCCTCCTCCGCTGTGGAACAAATGGTGGCCAGTGTGGAAAGCGTCAGTGGAAATATAAATCACTTGGCTTCGCTGTTTAAAGAATTGATCCATGCTGCGGATGAGGGCAAAACAAAAATTGAAGGAGTGGTGAGCCTTGTTTCATCCATTGCCGATAAGTCCAATGCCTTGGCCCAGACCAACGAGCTCATGGCCACCATCGCTTCTCAAACTAATCTTTTAGCCATGAATGCGGCCATTGAGGCTGCCCATGCGGGGGATGCGGGAAAAGGATTCTCCGTGGTTTCGGATGAAATCCGCAAACTGGCAGAAAATTCCACCATGCAATCCAAATCCACCGCCTCGGTGTTGGAAGGAATCCGGAGTATGATCTCAAATGTGGTTCATTCGGCCGGAGAGACTGAGCAGTCTTTTGTGGCTATTTTAACCGGGATCGACCAGGTAAACCGCTTAGTGGAAGAAATAAAATCCGCATCCCGGGAGCAGGGGGAAGGCAACACCCAGGTTCTGGGGGCTATTCAGAATATTCTGGAAATCAGTTCTCAGGTGCGGGATAGTTCCCTGCGGATGATGAAAGAAAGCGCCGTAGCCCAGGGCAAAATTCAAGGTGTTCGGCAACTTTC
>CAZUXL010000038.1:0-27221 GCA_964624355.1 uncultured Spirochaetales bacterium | reverse complement strand
TGGTGGCAGATTGAGGGGGACGATTTTGTTTCAGGAGCCTTCTCATGAAATGAGTCTAATCTAAATATATGTCTATTTCAAATCGTTGATGACCATGTAATAATCGGTCACGACCGTTGCTCAGCTTATGGATTTAACCGTTTAGGATGAGGGTTACCAACAAAGGATCGGTAAGAAGGAAATACTCCTATTTATTCCATTACCATCGGTTATGATTCCCGGAAGAGCTAACTTTTCCTTCGATCACAGCACTGCGTAAATCGGCATTATTTCCAGAAAGGTATACATCACCCTGTACCCTTAAGTTTCCCAGGGTGCAATTATTTCCGGTAATATGGATGTTCCCATCAATCAAGGTACGCGCTGTACCTTCTCCCAATAGGGTGACGCGGTTTTCCCTAATCGTGATGTCCCCTTTGTAGACACCCGAATCCAGTTTTAAAGAAGTGTTATTGCGCAGGTTCCCCAGGTTCCAGTGTTCCGGTCTGTTGGTCGATGGGGGATAGTCGGCGGTGAGCGACCAGGTTCCCAAAGTTACACAGCTCTGGAAGGTTCCTGAGAGTACTAAGGCAACAATTAAAAATAAAGAGATTTTCTTCATAAATTTAGTATACCGCTTTCATTTGAAGAAGGACAGTTTACGGGATAGGGATGAAATCCTAGGAATTGATGTTTTAAGTGATGTGAAAATGTGGAAGGTACATTACAATTCTAGTATAACTACAGAGGAAGATCTGATTTAATACCATAACAATCCGGAGGCTGATTATGAAGAAATGTATTATTTTGATAGCGGTGCTAGTATTCACGGGCACTGGGGTCCTTCAGGCTGGGTCCTTGTCCATTCAGGACTACCATTTGGGAGTAAAGTTCCTCAATGTGGGCGGAGATGCCAGTTATCAAGGTATTCGGAACACCAGTTTCGGCGTCTACGGACAGGTGAGTGGGTCCTTGGTGGATATGCTCCTCCAGTCCTTCGGAGTGTCAGGGATCAGATTCGGCGACTATTTCGGCACCTACGGTACCTTGTCCGGGGCGATTTATGAGGATCAAACAAGATTCCCCTTGTTCATGAACATAGGACTCTTGGGGGGAGGTTTTGCCGCCATATCCCTGGGGGATGAAATAGACTTCGGGGCCAAAGTTTACTATGATCTAAGATTGGATCTCTTCGACTATTCCAAAACCATGGACTTCGTGGCCCTCATGGTGACCCCTATGGTCCGGTTTCAGGAGTTCTACCTTGACGGATCCTTTAGTATTACACCCGGTGCTCCCATGTTCGCCCTCGCAGGGCGTTATTTGAGTGGTGATGGAATGTTTGTGGGACTTCGGTTTGAGAGGTCGGTTAAGACTTTCAGTACTACCAGGGAAGACGTCCACACCGGTCTGACTGTGACCCTGGGACAAGCTTTCTGATTTTCGAATATGGAAACCGATGGGTGTATCCCACAGAACTGTAGGGAATTTTACCTTCCTCCTATCCTGTGGGATTATTTACCGTTAAACGAACTCCTTTGAGGGTGATTTATCATGGTATGGTCTTTGCAGATCATTATTACTCACCAAGGGGCGTTAAATGAAGATCCTTCCCATTATCCTACTTCACCTCGTTTTCATTCTATTCAGCGGATACTCCCAGAAACTCACCATTGCAGCAGCATCAGATCTGAAATTTGCCATGGAGGAGATAATTCAAGGGTTCCAACGTCAAAATCCTGGCTCCCAAGTGGATGCGGTCTACGGGTCTTCCGGTCAATTTGCCACTCAGATTCAACAAGGGGCCCCGTTTGACATTTTTTTTTCTGCGGACGTGGCCTATCCAAAAGAACTGATACAAAAAGGATTTGCAGCCTCCGGTCTCACTCCTTATGCTCTCGGGCGAATAGTGATTTGGAGTGCTATGGAAGATGCCAGTTTACTCAGGTTAGGGGATCTAACCTCCCCTCGTTTCGCCCATATCGCCATCGCTAACCCTAGGCACGCTCCCTACGGCCAACGGGCACAGGAAGCTCTGACATCCGCAGGAGTAGGGGACTTGGTGGCTTCTCAATTGGTTTACGGGGAAAATATCGCTCAAACCGCCCAGTTTGTCCAAACAAAAAACGCCCAGGTGGGTATCATCGCCCTATCCCTGGTCCTAAGTCCAGCCATGGCGAAGCAAGGTGGTTTTTATCTCATTCCCCAGGAATTCCATACCCCTCTGGAACAAGGATTTATCATAACACTGAGGGCTAAGGACAATGCCCTGGCTACTAAGTTTACAGATTTCATGGGGACCCCGGAAGTTAAAGTTATCATGAAACGATATGGTTTTGAACTTCCGGAATGAGAGTTAATTTATGAATCAAAACGATATCCTGGCCATCATCACCACTCTCCAACTGTCAGTTACGGTAACTGTCTGTCTGTTGGTCCTGGGGGTTCCCTTGGCTTGGTGTCTGGCACGGACTAAATCCTGGTGGAAGGGGCCGGTGGGTGCCCTAGTCGCCCTTCCTTTGATTTTGCCCCCGTCTGTCCTGGGGTTTTATCTTCTCTTGACCATGGGGCCGGATGGTCCGATTGGTCGGTTCACTCAATTCCTCGGCCTGGGACTGCTGCCCTTCACTTTTGGGGGACTGGTGGTGGGATCGATTTTGTATTCCCTCCCCTTTATGATTCAACCCCTGCAAAATTCTTTTGAGGCCATGGGGGATCGTCCCCTGGAAGTGGCTGCTACCCTTCGGGCTTCCCCATGGGATGCTTTTTTCACAGTGGCACTTCCTTTGGCCCGTAGGGGTATAGTGAGCGCATGCATTATGACTTTTGCCCACACCATTGGGGAATTTGGGGTCGTTTTGATGATTGGGGGAAATATTCCAGGTCAAACCAGGGTTGCATCGGTACATATTTACGATTACGTCCAAGCCTTGGATTATGATAATGCCCACTCCTTGGCACTGGTCCTCTTGGTTTTTTCCTTTGGGATTTTAGTTTTCATGTACAGTCAGCGCGGGCATCGGGGTGTGGGATGAATTCTCTCAAGTTCAAATATTACATGGAAAAACCAGGTTTTATTCTGGATGTGGATTTGTCGGTACCAGCCCAGGGAGTGAGCGTTATTTTTGGGCCTTCCGGATGCGGCAAGACCACCCTACTGCGCCTTTTGGCTGGATTGGATAAAACAGCTGCGGGGTATTGTTCCCTGGGGACTGATGTTTGGCAGGACGCTTCTGGCCTGATGCTGCCGCCTCACCGACGGCCCGTGGGTTATGTTTTTCAGGAACCCAGTCTTTTTACCCATCTGACTGTGGAAGGTAACCTATCCTACGGTGAAAAGAGAATCCCCACCCCCAGCCTGAATAAAAGTGAAATCCTTGAAATGCTGGGAATCGGTGATCTCTTAAAAAGATTTCCAGATAAACTCTCTGGAGGGGAAAAGCAGAGGGTAGCCATTGCCCGAGCTCTTTTATCCAGTCCTTCACTCCTTTTGATGGATGAACCCTTATCATCTCTGGACCTAAGTAGAAAACGTGAACTCATGCCGTTTCTTGAACGGCTCCACCAGGAGCTCAAGATTCCGATTCTCTACGTCACCCATTCTCCGGAGGAGTTAATCCGTTTGGGAGATTATTTGGTGGTCATGGAAGCCGGAAAGGTTAAACTCCATGGGACCTTTCCTGAGGTTTTAGCCCAGGCACAGCTTCCTTACCTCCTGGAAGAAGAAGCCTCAGTGGTATTGGAAGGTCGGGTGGGGTACCGGGATGAGGATTGGGATTTATCCCTAGTCGAATTAAAAGATTTTTCCCTTTGGATGGCCGATGGGAAAATTCTCCCCGGTCAAAAAATTAGACTAAAGATTTTTGCCCGGGATGTGGCTTTGAGTCTGCACCCGAACCATGGTACGTCGGTGCAGAATTGCATTCATGGCCGGGTGGAATCCTTAATCCCGGACATTCAACCAGGCGTCATACTGGCCCGGGTGCGGGTGGGAACCTCCGTGGTGCTTTCCCGGTTGACCCGAAGAGCTGTGAACCAGTTAAGTCTAACTCCAGGACGGGAAGTGTACCTACTGATCAAAACAGCTAGATCTCTGAATAGTGTTTAGAATCTTTGAGTTCCTTTTTAACCTTTTACCCGGGTAATTACCCAAGTAATGCAAGAATATTTTTATGTGTGATTTAATTCGTTTTGATAGAATGAGATATTTTACAAAAAGATTCTGGTCGCAAGAAAATATTCCTACAAATGCGGCTCTAATCCGTAAAAAAAGATGGGTAATGTCACTCTCTTCCACGCCAACGGTGAGTGTCCGCCAAGAAGGCTCCTATCCCCCTTAGTTTAATGACTATTTTCCTTGACTGGCATGGTATAGTCGATGAAAATGAAACCAAAGGCTGGATGTTCAATGCTCCCTAGACTGTCTGATATTCCCCTGCAACCCAGGCTTCAACTCATTTTTTCTTTTATCACCATAGTATTAACCCTAATTCTGACGGTGTTCAGTTTGGCTTACTTTTTTCGCTCCATTGAAAATACAGCAGTAAAAACACTTCGACATAACTCCCAAATCGTGCAAACCCTCCTGAATGATAAGCAACAGAATCTGACGGACTATGGTGTAAATCTAGCAGAGGATAAAACGATTCAACTTCTTCTAGACCTGGACATTATTGCCAAGCTTTCTGAGTTTCTTATCCATGCGGCTGGTCGTGAAAAATCCTATCACGTGACGATTTTTGACCCGCAGGCCACTATTTTAGCGGATGTGGGATTTAGTAATTCTATTCTCGCCGAAGAAAAAAGAATCCTCTCCCCGACGGAGGAACTGCTGGTTCAACAATCCCTGAAAGGAAACACCCAGGATGGGATTACTCTCCTGAGTACCCCAACAAAACAGGGCATTACTGCACTTTCATCTTTTATCCCCATTGCCAGGGATAAAAGAATCATTGGTGTTTTGGCGGTTTATTTCATATTCTCAGACAATCCTGATTTCCTATTTCGATTGACCGAGACTTTGGGGGTGGATGTTTCCCTCTATACCCGGGGTACTTCTGGAGTGGGAACCACAAAATGGGGCTTAATTGACTTGGACAGTGGGAACAGGACCGCGGTTCCCCAGGTCTACGAGAAGTTGGATTTAATCGGAAGCGGATTGGACTACTACAGAGTACTTACGGACACTCAGGGAGCGGGTGCTGGGATACTGCATCTTCATCAAGATGGGGATGAATTCCGGGGGGTCTTTTTAACAGCCTTGGTCTTCGACCTAATAATTGCCCTGGTGATGATGGTTACCGTGACTTACCTGGTCATGCAGATATCCCGTCATATCCTTGATCCCATTGGGACCCTGCTCACAGGAGTTCAAAAAATCACGGAAGGGGATCTGGGATATGAGATTTCCTTGAAAAGCCAGGATGAGATAGGCCTGTTGGGGAATGCCTTCAATGATATGCGCCTCCATCTCCATGAGAAAATTCAGGAAATCAACACATTGAACCAGGAGCTGAAACTTCTTAATGAAATGAAGGATCAGTTTCTGGCCAACACCAGTCACGAACTGAGAACTCCATTGTCGGGAATGACGGGAATCTTGGAGGTAATTCTGGATTCCCCGGAAAAGCTTACCCCGGAAATTCAGAGTCAATTGGAGTTGGTGAATAAATCAGCCCTACGGTTGACCCGCCTTATTAACGACATTCTGGACCTTTCTCAATTGAAGCAAAAAAAATTACAGATCCAGAAATTACCCGTGGATTTGTTGGATCTTTGTACTCAGGTCATGATTTTTTTTGGGCCTCTTTCCCAGGGGAATACATTGAAACTTTCCCATTCAGAACTTTACAAAACTTGGGTCATGGCTGACCCCGCTCGACTGGAACAAGTTTTAGTTAACCTATTGGGTAATGCGGTAAAATTTACCCATGAGGGAACAATTGAGCTGCGATTGATCCAGGAGAACGAAAAAGTATTGGTGCAAGTAGCCGACACGGGAATTGGTATACCGCAAGCGATGCAGAAGACAATTTTCGAATCCTTCCAACAGGGCTCAGCGGAAATTTCCCGGGATTACGGAGGAACGGGGCTGGGGTTGACGATTAGCCGCGACTTGGTTCTCCAAATGGGTTCCCAACTGGTTTTGGAATCGGAGCAAGGGGTGGGCTCGGTGTTTAGTTTTTACCTTCCCTTAGCCCGGGATGAAGAAACCCTTGTGTCTTCAGCTCCTAATTTGGATTTGTATCCCCGAAGTTTAAACCGGGAAAAAACACTCCTGGTTATAGATGACGAGTCAATTAATTTGGAAGTAACCACAGCCCAACTGAGGAATACCTCCTGGAAAGTGCAGGCATTCCTACTCGCTCAGGATGCCCTGGACTGGCTTTCGAGTCATTTTTGCGATGTGGTTGTCATGGATGTGATGATGCCAGGTCGCTCAGGATTTGAGGTCACTAGACTCATGAGAGACCGGGGAATTACGGTTCCCGTTTTATACCTAACAGCCAGGAACAATCCCCAGGACATCCTGAACTGCCTGGAATCCGGCGGGACGGACCTTCTGACGAAACCTTGCGGGAGAAACTACTTTCGTTCGAGGTTAGAACTGTTGTTGGATGTGTTTCCACCAGAAGGGCATCCACCGCTTTTCTTGGAACCCGGGACACTGTCCACATTCCACCCCAAACAGGAATCGAAGTCCTACCTCTTCGGTCATGAGTTCACCCATGCCAGGGAAAAACTGGCATTCCTGGAAGGACTCACCGCAGGTTTATTCGGATCGTTTTGGGTTTGGTGGCTTCCTCCGGGGGCGGACCCAGGGAGTATTTTTATAAAGGAAAATGAACCTCTAGATATCAAAATTATATCCCTGGAAATTAAACAGAAAGTTCCAACGTCCCAGGCTTTGGTTGAGCTTTGGAGACTTTCTCAAACCTAGTATTGAGGCTGCATCCCCCGTGGCGATCTCCAGAAATAAATTGTAGGTGTGTTACACTCTGAATATGAAAAAACATATATTTCTTATTATTTTGGCGATTTTACTAATTTTTGTTTCTTGTGCCGGATCACCGCCTGGGAATCCTACAGGGAGTACGAACTCCCTCATTAACTCTCCGAATTCAACTGCTTTGGATGATTGGTCAGAATTTGAGGCCACTATCATCACGGTAAATCAGCAAATGAGTTCCCTGGATTTAGATGTGCCTGCTTGGGTGAGTGCATTCCAGTGGTCGGCATTCACCTGGGAACCAGAGGGTATGATTTTTAGACTCTCAAATGACAGTAAATTTCGTCTTGTGAGGAAACTGGAAAAAAAACCATGGACATTCGAAGGGCAAAATTTTTATATACAAAATCTGTTATTTAAAGCACCCAAGGACCTCGTACAAGCGGAGGGCACGTTGAAGGTCTTATTTAAGGATTTAAATACGGGGGAAACCACCCTATTACCCCATGATATGGCATTGGCCGGTCTTCGAACTTTAGGACGCCCCACTGGTTGGATTCGAATTGTGAAAATTACAGCCACCGACGAGGGATTAGCTGTGGAGATGGAATATAGATAAGGGATAAGTTCCTGTGCATGCGGTGATACCCGTGGCCCCATGGATCATCCAGGTAATCCGAGGAGCTCCGGGTGTGTTTTGGAGCTCAATGATCCTGGGCACAGGATTATATGGTAAAAATCACTAAATTTAACTTTACACCTGATTTAACCCATGCAATACTTAGATGGAAAACGTTTTCCGAGGTGATAAAGTGAAAAAAATAAGTGTTTCTCTGGTGGCAAGTTTATTTTTCCTTCTGGGTTGTGTCGGGCCCCTGGTGCAAAATTCAGAAGAAAATACCGGTACGGTGATTTTAAGGATAGCTCAGGAGGGGAGAACTTTGGTCCCCGCAACGAATCTTACCCTGGGAAAGTTGGAAATTGTTTTCACACAAGGGCAAACCCAGATTCTACAAACTGCTTTTCTGGATGAGGCTGTGAGTCAGAGCCTGAGTGCGGGAACCTGGTCCCTTTCCGTCCTGGGATTCAATACAGACCCCATTCCCCTGATCATCGCCCAAGGTTCAACTAGTGTGAATGTTACCCAGGGGCAAACCTCCCAAGCCTCCATAACTTTAACTCCCAGAACTGGGATGGGAAATCTTTCCCTTACTGCGACCTTTGAAGGAAATTCCCTAACCAGTCCCAGCCTCATAGGATCATTGACTCCCTGCTTGGGCGGGGCTGAGATTCCACTGGCATTTACCTTGAACTCTGGAACCTACTCCTTAACAAAATCGGGAATACCAGCTGGGTACTACATTCTGACCGTGGAACTTTTCGATGGTGGAGAACTAAGGGCTACGGGTGTAGATGCTCTTCAAATCCAGAGCGATGAGCTCACCGGTGGCAGTATTGCCCTCACCCTTCAAGGAACTCTCATCAATTTTCCACCGTTGGCCCATGGGGGTAATGATATGACAGCCCAAGTCAACACGGTGGTAAACTTTGATGGTTCTGCCTCCACCGATCCAGACGGGACCATCGTGACCTATCAATGGGACAATGGACTCACCGGTGTCGCACCCAGCAAGACCTATACAATCCCGGGCACATACCATGTTATTTTGACTGTGACGGATAATGTGGGTGCCCAGAGTTCGGATACCGTGAAGGTGACTATCGTGGAAGAACTAGCTCACCGGGACTTCCGGGAAGAGCGGGTTTATTTCATGATGACAGACCGTTTTTCCGACGGCAATCTGAATAACAATAACATCTGGGGGGATGAATACCTTCCCGGCGGCCCCTCCACCCAATACCAATACGACGAGAATAAGACGGGGATACTTTCCTATTACCACGGCGGAGACTTCGCCGGGATCATCAATAACTTGGATTACATTCAAGACATGGGGTTCACGGCCATTTGGATCACTCCCGTGGTGAAACAACCTGAGGGCCGGCGGATCAACAATGACAATAATTATTCCGCATCGGGGTTTCACGGATACTGGGGCTATGACTTCGATAAGATCGATCCTCACTTGGGGGACTCGGGGAAGGACAGCGATAACTGGGCTGATTTCGATAAACTCGTCGCCGCCCTCCATGGACGGGGAATGAAACTCATGTTGGATATAGTGGTGAATCATGGTCATCCCGGGGACAGCGTCAAAGGCTCTATTTCCAAATGGGCGGATAAATGGAATAAGATAATCATGAACGGTCAAACCTGGACTTTTGACAAAGCCACCGATCCCTTGGTTAATGCGGCGATTCCCCAGAGTGGTATGTTCAGCTACCCTGGGACCGGCGGCACCTGGCTCATCGATCTCTTAGATTTCAACGGTAACGGACCCGAGGCCAATAGTGCCATGCCTCACCTGAAATCTGTGTACAAACGGTTTATTGATCATGGGGTCGATGCTTTTCGGATCGATACCGCCGCTTACATGAGTCATAATAACTGGGTGGATTTCACCGATGCCATGGACGCCCATGCACGAAGTCTGGGAAATGATCATTTTTATATGATAGGTGAAGCCTGGACCGGTGACCGGGGAGGTTCCAACAACGCTGTGGATATAATCTATGGTTCCCAGGGGACTAATTTTCACATGCTGGATCTTCACAATTCCAGTATGGACTTTCCTGGTTGGCTCAGCGGTGTCTTCAAAGGGGATAAGGGTTTTGAGGATACCCAAGTCACGAAGATCTTTGGACCTCAAGGGGATCAAAGCGGGATTTACGATCCCACCTACCTGGGGACTTTCGTGGATAATCACGATGTCTACCGGGCCAATGGGGTCCTGACCCAAACCCAGTACATGAACAATTTGAGTTATATCTATCTTTTCCGCGGTGTTCCCATCGTTTATTACGGCACAGAAGCCATGTATTCCTGGAGTGGTGCCATTGCCACCACCAACAAAGAAGATGTGTGTGCCCGGTGGATGCTCGGGGAGGAAGGGATAAACTATGTGAAGACCAACAAACCCATCATGTACCAGCATATTAAGATGCTCAACCAAATCAGGGCTGACTTCCCCGTCCTTCAGAAAGGGCAGCAGACCAATCTGGTGATGTCGGGGGATAAAGCCGTGGTGAAAAGGGTTTTTGGTGGATTAAATGGATTTGTAGCCCTGAGCAAGGGGGCTGGTTATAGCGACACCCAAAGCATTCCCAACGGAACTTATACTCTTGTGACGCCCAATAGTGCAGCAGGAACTTATAGTACCCAGGTGGTTACGGTCTCCACTGGAAGTTATACCTTCACGGTTCCTGGAAACTCTTTCTCCCTTCTTCTCCAGTAAATATTCTCGCCCCCCTGAGTGGGGGCTCATCCTGATAAATTTCCCAGAGGAATCATTTTTCAGGATCCCTCATCCAAGAACATCCCCCGGAATGGATACCCATGCCGGGGGATAAGTTTATAATAATTATCCCCAGCATCAGGTGTACCAGCTTTACGGCAGCCCCTAAAATACTCAATTACCCATGAAAATGATTCATCCATCCACCGTGTGGCCTTCAGGAGTTTCGCAAGAGATAAATTGCACTCAAGACAAGCCCAAAGAGTTTTTTGAGATCCCCCAGTAAATCATAAACAAAAAATTGAACTAATTATCGACTGCCATGGCCTTGGGCTGCTTCGGTGGGTCAATAGGGACATTTTTTGATCGAGCTTTTTAAAGATAGGAGGTTATAGAGACTTTTTTCTTCATATTTTGGAAAAAGTTTTCCCTTAAGGTAAACGTTTACCATTAAACGCATCATTTTTTTAAAGAATTAACTTGCGTCCTAGTCTTTTCCGGTGTACAGTAATCTTAAGGGAAGCGCTTACCATTTTGCTGATTTCGTGAAAAATTACGATTAACAACATTAGTTGGTGAGAGTTTTATAAGTGGAATATTCATAGGGGGAAGCGAATGAACAAGATTTATGGAATATTATTGGCTTTATTGATTGGTTTGGGGAGTTGCCAGAGTCCTATTTCTTTGGAAGACAGTTCGGATAAGGCCAACACCGTTAGCTTAAATGATTCAGGTTCCCGCTCTGGGTCCAACATTTCTTACAATGGAAACGCCAGTGGAAAAGATGTGGTTCTTCAGGGTTTCGATTGGAACTCCAAAAATGGACGCAGTGGCTATACTAACTGGTACAATTATATAAAGGCGTTGGCTCCCACGATCAAAGCTACTTTCACAGCTGTTTGGCTTCCTCCACCATCCGCCAGTGCCGATGGACAAGGTTATATGCCCTCTGACTGGGCCAATTTAGGATCTTCCTACGGGCCAGCAGCGGATTTAAAAACCTTGATTTCTACCCTGCACACTAATTCTGTGAAGGCCTTGGCAGATATTGTGATCAACCACCGTTCGTCCAAGGCTCAATGTCAATATGGTATCTGGGATCAGTACAGTTTTGGCTCCTTTGGAATGGGGAGTGCGGACTTTATGGACAAGGGCGTAGATATTATTGGGGACGGGGGTAAGAAAGGGGATGCCTACCACATGGTATCCGGTGCCACCGAAGGCTCATGGTCCTATGGCGGCCGCTCCTATGGTAACGAAGACTTTGGCGGTTCATCCGATGTAAATCACTGGAACTCGGCCACAAGAACTACTGTTAAAGCCTGGCTTAACTGGTTGAAGAACGCTAATAATGCGGGCTTTGATGGATGGCGCTTCGATATGATTGGCGGTTACGACCCTGTGTACCTAGGGGAATACAACTCTGCATCAGCTCCCTATCTCTCTGTGGGCGAGAAACCATCTGGAGACCGGCAAATGCTGGCGGATATGGTATCAAGATCCGGTAATAAGACCATGGTTTTTGATTTCCCCATGAGGGATTCTCTGGCTAGCGCCTTAGGCAGCACGGCTCATATGTATGGTAACTACCTTGGTCAGGCTGGAACGGCGGATACAAACTATGGTTTAATCGGATGGTGGAGCCATTCGGCCATGACCTTGATCAATAATCACGATATTCAACCAGGTCACGAGACCGTCGGACGCACCACCTTCCCTTGGGGTATTGGATCCGCAGGGATCTCAACTCAGGCTGGGTACGCCTTTATTCTGACCCATCCCGGAATCCCCAGTGTCTTTATTTACGACTGGAAAGACCGCGGTTCGGCCCTAACCAAGGCCATCAACAACATCACCAGGATTCGTCAGGCAAATAATGTGAACCGGGGAAGCCGGGTTTATATCGACAGAGCCGAAGACGGACTCTATGCCGCTTATGTGGGAACCCAAGGTGGCGAACAACTGGCGATTAAAATCGGAAAAACCGGTTGGGGCAACTACGAAGGATGGACCCCAGCGGCTTCACTTGGGCTTACTAAAGCCTACACCCAGTATGAAGCCAACGGACATGCTTATTGTGTATACTATAAAAATGCTGTGACTATTGAATAAGAGCTTTTGACAATTAAAAAGAGGTCGATCATCCGGTCGGCCTTTTTTATTTAGGGGTAGGGATTTGCAAAATCATTTAAAGGTAATTCTCATTCTAATTTTCTGTTTTTCTTGCCAAAATCAATTGTCTCCGGAGAAACAAAAACAAGCGGATCAAGGTCTTTTTGATGCGGTCAGATTAGAAGGGGCGAGTGTTTTAAAACTGGAGGCCGCCTTGAAAAATGGGGCTAACTTGGAAGCCCTCGATGAAGGGGGGAATACCGTTCTGCACTGGAGCGCCGCGGCAAGAAACCCCGATTTGGCTGCCTATCTTTTGGAAAAAGGACTTTCACCGAAAATAATAAATCATCAAGGTCAGTCAGCCCTCCATTGGAGTTATCTCTATGGCGATCCAATTTTAGCCACCTTATTGGAAGACCATGGTCTTTCTCTGGAAGATCCCGATTCTGTTGGTTTTCGACCTCTCCATTTGGCTGTGGCTGGGGGCCAGATCGAAATGGCTAAAATTCTATTAGAGAAAAAAGTTAAGATTGATCCTGTCAGTTTAGAGGGGATAACACCCCTGATGATCGCATCTCACAACGGGAGATCGGACTTGGTCAAACTTCTTTTAATTGCAGGGGCAAATATTCATCTAAAGGACAACCAAGGAAACAATTCCCTTATTTTGGCAGAGGAAAGCGGTGATATCCAGACCCTCAATCTTCTCAAATCCCAGAAGTAGGGGCGGATTAATCCTTGGGTGGGATGAGCAGAATTAACAGAATTTCAATTAAAGTTACCATGATTTGGGAATCCCGGGGATTGTCGGCAAGTACCCCACAGGTTCCTTTAGCAGGCGAGGTAAGCGCCAAGAGTCCTGTCTCCAAGATCCGAAGGTCTTGGAGAGGGCTGTAGAATCTATTCCTTGGTGGGAAAATTAATCTTTAGCTTTGAATTGTCATAATGGGAATTGCTGTGCTTGGTTCCCCTAATTTGACAAATCTCCTGGGATGCATTAGACTAATTCTAAACGTATTTTGGTTCCTTTCTGGAGAATTTCCATGTTTGTTTCGTTATGCACCCCACGATCTTTTATCCCCTTTTTGTTTTTAACCCTGGCAAATCTTTCTTCATTAACAGCATGGGATAATGGATTAATGACCCTGACAAAACCATCTGAGACGGTCTCTCCTCTGATGGTGGAACTGGAATTGGGACATCGGTTTCTGGAGGTTTTACCGCTCCAGGGAGTGAATGCCTTACTAAGGGGAAGTGTATCTTTTTTGAATCATTACAGGGCTGCAGTCCTGTACCAGACAAGAGAGAAGGAGAAGGGGGGCGAACTATCCGCCTGGTTTCCGGTGGGAGACTTTGATTTGGGGGCTTCGGTGGCTGTACTTTGGGGGCAAGATCATAACAAAGTGGGTCTCCCCGGATACTTTTCCCAGGTGGTCACGGTTTTTGGTTCCGGTTTTATCCTACCCCGCTTTTTGGAACTAACCCTCAACGCCCAGTACGACCCCAGGATTCCTAATATAAACGGCGGCTTGGGTATGGGAATCACCCTTGTGCCGGATAGCTTGGATTTTCTCCTGGAAACCAACACTGCTTTTTCAACTTTGAGAAGCCCCGTATTGATTTGGAATACGGGAATTTTGGTAAAAACTCCGGGGCATCAGTTTATATTATTTATAGGAAACGGCAACGATCTGCGATTGCACAGTGCATTAAGCGGTCTTCAACCTGAACTCGGGGATGTTTCCTTTGGTTTTATGCTCCGTCGAAAGTTTGATTTTTTCTTTTATTAAAGAATTGGAAGAGGAGGAAATGATGAAATTTTTCACTGGATTATTGATAGGGGCAATGGTCATGGGAACCACCCTAAGTTCCTGTTATATGGTCGACAGTCCTGGGACTCCACAGGGGGGCGGTAATGCCGTGGACATTCAGAACAATTCGTTTAATCCCGCTATCCTCAATGTAACCAAGGGCACCGAGGTCACCTGGACCCACAGGGGCAGCATTACCCATAATGTGACACCCGTTAGTGGTATCCCCAATACCTCCAGTGGTTCTATGAATTCCGGTGACACCTTTAAGGTAACCTTCGCTGCGGCGGGGGACTGGGACTACCAATGCACTCTTCATTCGGGGATGACAGGAAAGATCCACGTCACGGAATAGAAACTCCCAGTTCACCCCTGGGTCAACAAGGGATTACGGGTTATAATATGGCGTATGAAAAAATTCTTAAGTCTAAGTCTGTATTTATTTTTTATTTCCCATTTATTTGGCGAAGTAGAAGATCCTTTATCCCCGGTTAAACTGGATTGGTATAAAAAATTAACCATTGAATCAGAAAATTTAGACCTAGATATCCCGCAAGGGTTCTCTGGGGCCTTATTGCTTTTTGAGAATGGAAACCCTGTGGTGTCCAGAGGTTATGGTCTTGCTTATGAAAAAGAGGGAACTGAATTCGATACAGCCACTCCCTGTAGAATAGGCTCCTTAACGAAGCAGTTTACCGCAGTTTCAATTCTCATGCTTGCGGAAAGACGTTCACTAAAATTGGACGATTTAGTTTCAAAATACGTTCCAGAGTTAATCTTTGGAGACAGAGTCTCTATACGCCAACTCCTTACACATACTTCAGGGGTTCCGGAGTATTCAAATCTACAAATGTCCTTAGATGTGAGTAAATACTGGAGTTGTACCGATCTAGTAGCTCTGTTCAAAGATTGGGATCTGGATTTTATTCCTGGACAAAAGTTCCAATATTCCAATTCTAACTATGTTTTACTTGGATTGATTATGGAGAAAATTACCAATGAAAGATTCGAAAATTTTATAATAAAGAATATTATTAACAAAATAAATTTGAATAAAACAGGTTTTGAATATCTCGAAACAGAAGTTAAGATTGCTGACTTTGATAATGGTATTTCAGGAGTCAATTTTAATACGTCCTTTGCATCTTCGGCTGGGGGAATGTATTCCACTGCAGAGGATCTACTGAAGTGGTTACTCGCCCTTAATAATAACGGGTTGATTACAGAAAAAAGTAAAATTGAGATGTGGACGCCGTCTTTGGAAGGTTATGGACTGGGATGGCTAGTTGAGCAGATCCATCTTGGTGGAAAAGAAATAAATTTGTACAGCCACGATGGATCGATTCCGGGCTTCTATTCCCATATTAGTTGGATGCCAGGACGGGATAGAATATTCATTTATTTAACAAACAATCCAGGTTTTGATGAGGCTAGTACCCTATACCCCATGGAAAATATTTTTTTTCGCTTTGATGATTTGTGAAACCTTGGGTGAATTACCAAAATTGAAATGATGGAATTAACCCTTACATTGACAGCCCCAGGAAACAAGTGTATCAATTATAATGCGTTTTTAAGCGTGATTTCTAGTTGTACTTGAGAAGTATATTCCGGTGGGAGGTTTCATGTCGAATAATCAAGGCACTTTTACTTTATTCGCCCTTGTTGCGTTTTTGTTTGTTAGTTGTAATCTGGTCAATACCACCCCAGCCCCTTTATTGTCTGCCCATGGGGATACCGTTCCTGTGATTTACAGCCTTTCTCCCGTGAATAATGTGGTGATGGTATCGGTAGACCGCAGTAAGGAAGGAGTGGTACTCAGTGCCGCGATGGATGAATACGAGCTTCCCACAGTTTGGGCTAAAGTAGTTCAAAATGGCGCAACATATACATTATATAATAAGACTGTGGATGTGACGGGATTTGACGCAGCTTCTTTTGTTCTTGCCGGAGGAACCTATTTCGCCAAGAATATTAAAATAGGAATTGATGCTGACGCCCGGATTCTCTCTGCCACGGTATCCGGCACCTCGGTGGTTTATACCTACGGGGATCCTGCAGATGCAACTAAATCCATCACCCTCCCAGATGCTGCGCTCAGTGATGCCAATAAAAAATGGTACTGGGATCAGATGACAGCAGGAAACTATTTCGTTTTGAATTCCACTGGAGCAGAGTTTGCAGACCTGGATTACACCAAGGACAATCTGGGAAATAATGCCTTCACCACCGTAACCAAGACTAACCGCTGGTTAAAATCCTCCAACGATGCTGCTTGGAAAGCGGGGCGGGACGCGTCTTTGGTTTTTGTTCAAGGAAAAGTTCTCACGGGTGCTAAAACCCAGGTTCTGACCACGAGTGCGGGGACTTGGAGAATCGGTATTGATGATACTTTGGTGGTGGATACCTGGAACTTTGACACCTATTTTACAATTTTATTGAACGCCTACAAGAGTGAAAATACAGTGGATGTGACCACCAGCCCTTCCAGTTAATATTCCTAAAGTAATAAAAAAGGCTGATAGAAAGTGAGGATTACCTCCTTCCATCAGCCTATTTTTTTTCTGGATCTTAGATCAAGGGTAGGACCGGAAGACTAAAACTTCCAACCAGCTCTGAAGAAGATAGCTCCCTTTTCCGATTGTTCAATGGCGTTAACCACCGCACCGAAAGTAGAGAGAGCATTGTTTTTACCCAAGGTATAACCGCCGTCCAGTTGGATGTTTTTAGTGAGATCCCACATGAGGCCGGCTTCCCAAGAAAGAGTATCGGAAACAGGTACGGGAGTACGAATTAAGAAGGTCAGTGGATCCTTCACGGTTTCATAACCCAGGACGTAGGTTCCGCCCACATAAGGGGTAAGATTTTTAATGCTCTGGAGATCGAAACGGAAGGCAACAAAGTTCTGAGCATAGTTCACGGGGAGTTTTGGGGCCGCCGCTGTTCCTTCATCCAGATCAAATTGGTTCCTATGAATCATGGTACCATAAACTTTGAACCCATCCTTCAGGGTCACGTCCAAACCGCCCTGCCAGTTAAGACTGCTTTCGTTATAGAAGCGTAGGGTGGAGTTCCCCGCCCATTTACCTTTGTAATCATAAAGAGCCAGGTCCGCCGCCCCCCCCAGTCCAAAGGACAGTCCATTCTCAAAGCCAAATCCCAAAGACAAGACTCCCCCGAGAATATTTCCCCCGGCGATGTAAGGCGTTCCTGTGGGTGCGGCATCCCGGGCTTTTAGGGTGTAGTACACAGCCCAGTCCACCACAAAGGTGTCCTCAGCCAGATACAGGTTTCTACCACTGGCTTCCGCATAGGATGTGAAGCCTGTTTTTTGGAATTTCCCCGTGAGATCCAAGTCGCTACCCACCTTAAGACTCAAAGGGAAGACATCTTTTAGGGCATTGAAGGGAACTTCCAGGCTCCATTTATAGGATTCGTAGGAGGCTCCGGCGTAGGGGAAGGTATAGTTTCCGAAGACTTCACTCCGGGAACCTTCGTCACCGGAACCGAAACCGAAGTTTTGTCCCCGGCTGAACATGGGGGCTTTGAGTTTGAACATCCCCGCTTGAAGTTTCAAACCGATGAGTTCATTCATCCCCAATTCACCCAAAATATCCGTGTTCCCGTAGGCTTCTTGAAGTCCCACGGCGGTGAGCCAGCTATTGGTGGCCATATCGATACCGGTGGATGTTTTGGTGCTATCGTAGGCCGTGCCACTTTTATTATCTAAATAAGGGGCTCCGAAACGTATAACCAAGGTACTGAAATTGCTGAATTTATTGCTAAATCGAATATAAGTACTTCCGCCGGGACCGGAGGAAAGATTGGCATAACCCGTGCCATCGGCAAGGCTCAATTGGGTGCGGGGCCGGACACTGCCGGAAATGGTCAGGGAATTGGTGTCTTGTGCACTTAAAAATCCTGTCGAAGCGAACAGGATGTTAAAGAGTGCAAGTATTTTAATTGCTTTCAAGTTTTTCCTCCTGGGATTAGTATTCGGATGCGGCGCTCACGGCGTCCACTTCTGGGGTTTCATCTTTTACTTCAGTGGTCTGGGTGTCGGTGGTCACGGGGGTGGTGACTGCTTTAATGCTAGCTGGTCGTTGTGACACCAGTTTAAAACCGGCACAAGAGCTTAAGGTCAGAAGGCCGGTCAGCAAAACCAATACCAGAAAGGATGGGAAAGTTGGGTGGTTCTTTTTCATTTATATACTCCTTTGTTCTATAGAGAGAGAACGAAAAATTATTAGAATGAGGATAAATGACAAAACAGAGGTCGTCAAGGTAGGGTTTCCCAGGGGCGATTCCCTGTCTGAGACAGCTTTTAGTCCCTCGTATGGGGCTCTTTCTAAGTCGGAGGGGTCTTTTAGTAAGTCGGACATAGTATCATTCTCAGTTTGAGGGAGGACTTTCCAGAGGGAACATAGCTCTTCCTATATTCCAGGTACTTTTTTGATTCTCGGACTGGGCTTTTGGCCTGTTTGATGGGGGACTCAGGTACCTCAGACCTGGTTTCTCGCAGAGTTCACAGAGCCCCATGTGTTTTCTTCAGGTAAATTGGAATCTGTCTCACGGAAAGCCCCTTTCACCCTAGTTCTTAATTGACAAATACGTAGGTGGGCTATAAACTGAACTAGCCTTAAGGTCAGGATTACCCTGGTAAATCCTCCCTTTTGGACAATATTTTAGGGAGTATTTATGAAAATTAAGAGCGTAACAGTTCTTTTAACGGGTCTGTTCTTATCCGCAGTGGCATTTATGGGCTGTCAACAAGCCACCACCGGTGCCACAGCGGATTATTCCGGAACAGCCACCAAATATTTTGACGCCCATAACGGCGGATACGTAGGGGAAGCCATCGTAACCACCAATGCGGACGGCGTGGTAACCAGTGCCGTAATGAATGAATGGCAAGGACCCAGCGGTTGGGCTGCCTATACCGGTGTCAACACCTCCTTTGTGGGTGGCGAAGCTATCCGCATGAAGATGGTAGGAAAAAACTCTGCGGCCACAAATTTGGAGATCAAGGATTTCACATTCTTTTATTACAATGTAAATTCCAAAGGTTGGGTTGAATTTAGTCCTCCCTCTGCTTTGGGCGTTTATGCGGCTCCTTCTGCAGCCACTGCAGCAGCAGCTCCCAACTTTGACGCAAAAATGTCAAATCCCCTGTACTCTCAAGCCTACGTGGTCGCTTGTAATCTGGATAATGCCACTGACTTGGTTAACGTAACCATCACCGATGGAACCGCTTCTGTTGCTCCTGTAGTAACTGTGGGTGCCAAAGCCAGTGCCTCTGTTCACTACGGTCACTTGAACAAAGCCAATGCGGCATCGACTTATATGGCAATGAATACTTATGATGCAGCTAAAGATAAATACTCACAAAGTATTGGTTACAGAGAGAATGTTAAGGCTTTACTTAATTTCTTCAAGAGTAACCCCACAGCAAATTACTTAGCTGCAGTACAAAAAAATAGTGTGCTTCCTGCCTTTACAACAGACTACCCCACCGTAACGCCAGTGTTTTCAAATAACTATGCTTCACAAACTGATTCAGTATGGACAGTTGCCGATGCTGTGACCGGGGCTACCTATGCTGATTTCCCCCATTACGCCATGGAATTGCAGAACGCTTACTTATTTGCCACTTCTGAGAAGAAAACAGGCGATTTGAGAAGTCTGAAATAGTTTAGTCCCTTCGGGGAAAAGTAACGGAGCAGCCTTCGGGCGGCTCCGTTACTTTTACTCTCCACTCACTCTCAAAAGGTTCCGGGCAAAACCTTTGTAGAAGCTCACCACCAGGTAATAATTCACCACTAATACATCAGCTATTCCCTTTTCTTGGACCAGTTGGGCTATTTTACCCTGGTAGTACCGGGGATCCACGATATGAATCTCTTCGTAATGGGGTATGAGGTAGGGGATCAGGGCATTTCCATAGGAGTCTTTGATCACCAGGATTTTCTTACCGTTTTTCACCGAGGAGCGGATTTCCGACCAGGGGTCATCCCCGGCGATGTAGGTCAGGTACTTGTTGAACCCCTGAACATAGGCCAGATCCACCGCTTTACCCAAAGCCTCCCCCCTATGCCTGTCAAACTCATGATCGGCGAAGGGGTAAACAATTTCCATGGTGTCCGGGGCGGCTTTTAAACTGGGGGAAAGGGATTGGTTATACAGGGTTCCAAGAAAACCTTCCACAGTTTCTTTGGGATATTCCCCGTAATTGTGGGGAGTAAACCCTAGGGTGGGACCCAGAGCCGTATAGGCATAATAGGCCCCCAGGGCTGTCCAGTGATGGTCCGTATGGTGGTAAATGTATTCGGACTTATGAGCTTCCAGGAGGGGGAGTGCAGATAGGGAAATGATATCCGGGCTCAATTTTTCCTGGATTTTTTTTATTCCCTCCCGCTGGGAAAAGGTGAGTTTTTTGTATGCGGGATCTTCCAGAAACTCTATGGCCGAAGGAACCATGAGGGAAAATACCCGGATATGGGAGCCCAGGGATTTTTTCAAGGAATCCAGGGCTTTTGTATAATATATAACCGCGTTTTCTTCATACCCGGCGGTTTCATAAGCCCGATCTCCCAGGACAATCAACTGTTTATCCCAGGTCTCCTGGGGTGGTGTTAGGACCGGAACCGGGATTTCTGGGGTGATCGTTTCTTTTGGTTTTTCCGGGGGAATGTCAAATTGGTCCCCCGCCGATGCCGCCACAATCTCCACACCCCCCTGGGGCAGTCCATAGTGGGAGCGAATCCTTCCCGCTGCCTCCATGGCCTCTTGCCGGAATAAAAAACGGTCGTTATAGAATTCTTCAAAATTCCGCGGCCAGGTCCCATCCGCCAAGACCTCCTGGGTGATTCCCGGCCAGGGTTTCTGCATCCGGTTTTCCCTGTCCAGGATCAGGGATTCAGGATTAAAGTAGTAAAGGTTCCCCAGGGAAAAACTTCCGAGAAAGACAAAAAAAAGGGAAACACCGAGTTTTTGGCCCATGGACCCTCCTAAAACCTGAAGTACAAAAAGGGATTGTAACTGGACCCCACTAAAAGTAAGGTACTCAGTCCCACAAGTCCCACCGCCGTCACCAATCCCAGGGTTTGATCCCAGAATTGAACCAAGCCAGGCCGGCGGATCTGCCACCGGCTTCGCAGGGCGGGGGCCCAAGGGAGGGCGGCCATTAACCCCAGGAGAAGGATAAAAATATTTTGATGAACCTGGAGGCTCAGGGCTTCATTCACCCAAGGTACATTTCCAAAACCAAACATTTGTCCCAAGTTGATAAATCCGCTCACGTCCTTATCCAAGTAAAAAAGATTCCATCCCACCAGGGTAATGAGGATGAGGTAGAGATGTCCCAGGGGGGCAGGGGCTTCCCATTTGAAGGTTTTGGTAACCCACCGTTCCAAAAAGATCAGAAGTCCGTAATACAAGCCCCAGGCGATGAAATTCCAATGGGCTCCGTGCCAAAAACCCGTGAGGAACCACACAAGGAAGAGGTTGAAGATCCCCCGTTTTCTGTTTCCCCCCAGGGGAATATACACATAGTCCCGGAAAAAAGATCCCAGACTCATGTGCCATCGCCGCCAAAAATCCGTCGCGGAACGGGCGATATAGGGATAGTTAAAATTCTCCTTGTAATGAAAGCCGAACATCCTTCCCAGACCGATGGCCATGTCGGAGTAAGCGGAAAAGTCAAAGAAAATCTGAAGGGCAAACAACAAGATGGCCCACCAGGACCCCAGAATCGACTGGACGGAGGCATCCCCCTGAAGAAACCTTGCGGCCACCTCCCCCAGGGTGTTGGCTAAAAGCACTTTTTTAATCAGACCATAGGAAAAGCGCCTTATCCCGTAGGCCATGTCGGACCAGGAAAAGAGACGATGGCGAATATCCCCCTCCACGTCCTTATAACGGACGATGGGGCCGGCGACTAATTGGTGAAAGAGGCTTAAGTAAAGCAAATAGAGGGGATAATGCTTCTGGGCCGGGACCTCATGGCGATACACATCGATCACATAACTGATGGTTTGAAAGGTATAAAAGGAGATTCCCAAGGGGAGGTGAAATTCCACGATAGGAAGGGATAAACCAAAAATATGATTTATATTCTCCAGGAAAAAACCTGAATATTTAAAAAGGACCAGAACTCCCAGGTTAAAACTTAAAGAAAGACCCACAGCGATTTTTGACAGAACCTGGCCCCGGTGTCGTTCGATGACCCGGGCTAAAAAATAATCCACCAATGAAGAAGCGAGTAAAAGGACCACAAAGACCGGTTCCCCCCAAGCGTAAAAAATCAACGAAAAGAGGATGAGAACTGCATTTTTCCAACTCCGGAGGGGAACTAGAAAGTAGAAGGCCAAACAGAGGGGTAAAAAAATATACAGAAAAAGGAGACTTGAAAAAACCAGATGAGACCCCCGGTGGTTTGAATCGCCAGCCATGCTACCCCCTGAAGCCTCGGGGGTCAAGGGTTAAGTGCCGTCATCTAAGACGGTGCTAATACCCGAAAAAGAAAGCGCTTTTTTTCCCCAGTACTTTTTTCCCCAGGGTCAGGAATACCCAGAGGCTGCCCATGACCAGGGCGGCATTTAATCCCAAAACCCACCAGGAGTTTTGGGGAAGATATTGATTGACCCAGTCGGAGTTCAAGAAATAAATCAGGTAACCGTGATAAAAGAATATACCAAAACTCATTTTGCCGGTGATGGAGAGGTATTTTAAATGCCAGCCCATTGCATCCATTTTCATGAGAAGGCTAAGCATGGGGAAAAGGATGACTAAGCGGGCTAAAGTACTCCAATCCACAGTCCAACCTCCCTGGGTAAAGACTGTTTCCATATCCAAAGCGAAACTGTAGGGAATCAGCCCCAGAAGAGCCACGAAGGCCAGAGTACCCACGGATACCACCCACCAGAAATACTTGAGCAGAAGGGCCGACCAGGTGTCCCACCACCCGGAGGCACACATTCCCAAGAGGAAGATTCCATAAAAATGCAGGGTATTTAAAAGCGGGTTCGCATTATTCAAAGAACGAAAAGTACACAAAGAAACCAGAATTCCCAAGATGGTAAACCCCGTCAGCCAGACCCGGTGCTTTACCAGGGGTCTGAGCAGGGGATAGGTGAAGAGAATGAGGATAATCGAGGGAATAAACCAATGTCCCACATTTTGATAACTGGTTCCCGTCAATAAAGCCCAGGAGACTCCCCCCAAATCAGGAAGAGTATGTTTTTCAATCACATACAGTAGGTAACCAAAAATGGTGACTATTATATAAGGAATCACCAATCGCTGAATTTTTTTCCAGTAAAATGCCGCCACGGTTTCTTTTGGATCGTAAAGGTAGTGAAAGAGGAATCCCGAAATGAAGAGAAAGTAGACCGTGGCGTTTTGGAGGATGAAATAATAAGTTTCGCCGAGGACCGACGATCGTAGGTGGGAGAAAACTATCAGAAGTATCGCTAGGCCTCTGAACCATTCGATGTAAGGTAGAAAAGTTTTCTTACTGATGTAAAATCCTACAATTCTCCGAAGATATGGTCAAGCTCCGTGGATACAGTCGATAAATCCGTATTTTGGCCTATGGATGGGGATAATGGCCATCAAAGACCGGGAAAGGTGTATAAAAAATCGCGATCTTTCACCTCTGTCTGTCGACAAAGATTTTTGTTTGCGCTATGGTAGGTACTAATATCATGAATACTCAAAACGCACAAATCCGATCCACCAACCGGTACCGCTTTTTTGAATCACTTCCCGGGCTCATCTCTTGGAGTCTTGTAGGTCTTGCCTTCCTCTTGGCCTTTCAATCACCCATTGTTTTTGTTATGGTGATTTTCGCCTTTACCCTCTATTGGGTGTTCAGTGCTTTTCGCATTGCCCGGTGGGCTTGGAAGGGGATGCAAAAAATTAGGACCACGGTTTCCACCGATTGGGTAGAAAAACTGAATAAAGATTTTCCCCAGTGGAAAGACTATTATTACTGTGCCATTTTGCCTTACGCCTCCGAATCCATAAATATTCTTCGACCTACGGTTCAAAGTATTTGTGATAGTAAGTACCCTGCGGATCGAAAGATTCTTTGCCTGAGTTCGGAAAAAGCCATTCCCGGAGGCCGTTTTGTTTCCGAGCAGATCCGCAGTGAGTTCGCCGGTCAATTTGCCCATATTTTTGTTACTGAACATGAATTGAAACCCGGAGAATTAAAAGGGAAGGCCAGCAACCAAAACCACGCGGGACGCATCCTTTACGAAAAGATGATGGGATTGGGAATCGATCCTGCAAAAGTGCTTTTCTCCAGCAACGACGCCGACGTTCTCAATGACCTTCAGTACCCTCCCTACCTTCTCCATACCTACTTGTCCGCCGGTGAGGACAAGGACTGTTACATTTACCAGCCTATTCCCACGGACTACAATAATTTTTGGACAGCCCAATTTTTTTCCCGGGTCATCATTAGCACGGGAGTGCTCTGGCGAACTGCCCTGCAGATTCGGGCTGACTATCGGTGCACAGTTTACGCCTTTTATTCCATGACCTTGCAGACCCTACACAACATCGGCTATTGGGATACGGACCAAATTCCTGAGGATGAAAGAACCATGTTCAAAGCCATCATGGCATTTGGAAACCGGTTTAAAGTGATACCATTATTTATGCTGACCAAGGGATCTCCCGTGTGCGGTACGGATGCGGTTCAGTCCTTTCGTGAACAGTACATCCAGATCCGCCGCTGGGCCTGGGGTGCTTCTGAGTTTGCCCATTCCATGACCCAATATAAAAAGGCTCCCAAAGATCGGAAGAAAGCCCTCAAAGGGCCCATTTTCAATCAACTGCGAACTTCCACCGAATGGGCTCTTTCGTCCTTCCTTCTCATGTTTGCCGGGTATCTTCCCGGACTCTTTCATTCCAGCTTTCACCTGACCCCCGTGGGAAAGAGTTACTCCATTGTATTTTCCATCCTCATGACCATGGCATCCTTCTTAATCATTGCCATTATCATCATGGATAGAAAATTTGCCCCTCCCAAACCAGTCAATCGCACCCGGGTCTTTTCTTTTATATCTTACGCCCAATGGCTGCTGGCCCCCGTTATCGGATTGATCCTCAGCGCACTCCCGGCATTCGAATCCCAGACCCGGATGATTTTCAACCGAAGAATCGCCTACGTGGAAAGCAAAAAAGAACAGGATGATGTTTCTGTCCTCCACGTGGCTGAATCCTCCCCAGTGAGGGGTTAAAGAGGGAAGAACCGTTTCTGGATCGTCGATGAAAGCCGAACCCCCGGCTCATCCACGAAACGGTTCACCACCCATCCTCCCAGAAGACTGACTCCCATGGTTACCACAAACGTTATCCCTACGGCGGTGTGGTAATCCATCTGGGGTTTAAGAAGCAGAAACATTCCACAAGATAAAGATCCTATTATAATCACGTGCATGGCGTACATGGAAAAAGATATGCGCCCGAGAAATAAGGGGAATCGAAGACTGAAGAACTTCTGCAGCCCTGCGGAGGATAAGACCGCCAACATCACAAAGAACGCCCCTACCATATGATAAAAAGTGGGAGCATAACCAAAGAAATCCGTAGCCAGAAAGCTGTATCCCGTGGTTTTAATATCCACAAAGGTGGGGTAGGTTCCCAAAAGAAGCCCGAACACCAGGAGTGCAGCGGCTGACCAGGGATTTTTAAACCATACGAAGAACCCAGGACTGCGGACCTTGGTATCGCTGAGGATCATTCCCAAAATAAAACCCGCAAAATAGGTCTTGATAAACAGAAGAAAGAGGATAATTAAGGCTCCCCTGCGCCACTTCGCCGGCCCGAGGATGGCGGCAGCTCCAAAAACCAGGAAGGAGCCAAAAAATTCATAGGTCATGGTCCAAAGAACATTGTTGTAGTTGGCTTGGTAATTGAAAAAGACACCGAAAAAGCTCTCTTCCAATAATTTTCCAAAGTCTGGCACAAAGTTCCAACACTGGGCGAGCCATCCCGATGAACCCGTTATGGCGGCCGCTTCTTTCACCGGCATCCACCCAAGAACCATTAAACCCCAGGCCAAGGCCATGGAAAAAACCACTGGTGGGAGAAGGCGGAAATACCGGCGGATAGCGCCGCTGGTGAGAACCTTTGCATCCCCGGTTTCAAAGTATTTGATACTAAGAACGTAACCGCTGAGGATGAAAAATATTCCCACAGCAAAGTTCCCCGCCACAAAGATTCCCAGGGGAGTGGTTAAAAACAGTACGTCAAGGGGACTATGCCGGAGGGTTTCCACTCCCAGATAAGTAGCGGGATAAAAAGCGTTGGCGAAGTGATGGAAAACGACAATCAGGGCCGCACAACCCCTTAATCCGTCGAGATATTTGAGCTTATTCATAGGGGTTCGATTGTATCTACTCTTTTTAACCAAGGCAATCAGCCTCTCTGGTCAAAACTGAATGAAGAGGATAATGTAGCGCCTACGTTAAGTTTGAATATTAGCTTAACCAGGATGAAAACCATGAATAATCGACTCAACTTTACCCTTGAAGCCGAAACACCCCAGTCCTCAGCCCGGGCTTGTACCTTTAAAACCCTGCATAATGAAGTTAAAACTCCCGTTTTTATGCCTGTGGCCACCTTTGGGGCCTTGAGAAACCAGAATACCGAGAGTGCCTTGGCCCTGGAATTTCCCGTTCTACTGGCCAATACTTATCACATGCTTCTCCGGCCTGGGGTGGAGGTTTTTAAACAATTCGGTGGGATACACCGGTTTATGAACTGGGGGAATTCCGTTCTCACCGACTCCGGGGGCTTCCAGATTTTTTCCCTTTCCAATTCCTTCAAGATCACCGAAGAAGGGGCTCGATTTAAAAGTTATACCGATGGGCGAGAGTATCTTTTGAGTCCCGAGCTTTCCATTCAGACCCAGCGCTCCATCGGCAGTGATATTATGATGGCTTTGGATCAATGCATCTCCTCTAAATCCGATAAAAAGACCGTGGAAAGTACCGTGGAACT
>CAZUXL010000037.1:17077-27551 GCA_964624355.1 uncultured Spirochaetales bacterium | reverse complement strand
CTTGACCGGCGGCGACTGAATCCCAATTTATATCAATGCCAATTTGAAGGGGAGTCGTCCGTTTGGTTAGGGTTCCATCCCCCAGCTGACCTCTATTATTTTTCCCAAAACCCCAGAGTGTTCCGTCGGATTTAACCGCCAGAGAGTGGTTGTCCCCTGCATCGAAGGACTTTACTGTTGAACCACCTAAGAGCTGGGTAAAAGTATTGTAGGAGTAGTTGACCAGTCCCAACTGACCAGAAGAGTTGCTGCCTGTCCCCCACAGACTTAGGTCTGTTTTCCTGGCCAGGGTATGGTAATAGCCACAGGAGACTGAGTCCCAGTCTGAATCGGTACCCACACGGACGGGGGTTAAGTAAGAATAGACCAGTGCTTCGTTGAATCCCAGCGTATTGTTAGAATTCGCACCCCAACCGTACAGTCGTCCCTGATTTGTGAGAGCAAAGGAAAAATCCCTACCGGCGGCGACTTTTTCCCAGGATTCTCCCGACTCAAGTGTCACAGTTGTGCCAATTTGAACAGGCGAAAGGCGGTTGGTTCCAGAGGTATTATCACCTACTTGACCGCTGGAATTCCATCCCCAACCCCAAAGGGTTCCGTCGGATTTAATTCCCAAGGAATGGAGGTCACCAGCGGCTACATCCAACCATATTCCCGAAATTTGAACAAAACTCGCCTGGGTTGTGGTGGTCCCGGTTCCCAATTGTCCATAGGTTCCTGAACCTGCGACCCAGAGGGTTCCTGAGGAATCTAGCCCCATGGTGTGCTCGACACCAGCGGTGACCTTTACAAATGATTGCCCCCAAACCAGCCCAGGTATGGTTCCTTCTGCGGAGTCGCCCCGGGCAATAGCCCCATAGGAACTGTCCCCCCAAGTCCACAGTTGACCAGAACCGTCAATAATACCCGAGTGTCTGCCTCCCGCTATTATTTGGGAAGTAGAGAATGCATGGGTTGCAATGGTGATAGTGGTAGTTCCATTTACCGAGTTAGTAGTGGATCCCTGCCACAGCACCCCTTGAGAGGAGTCCTTTGCCCGGGCAATAAATGTCAGCAAGCCCGTCTGATTTAGGGAGAGGACACCTTTCCACACCCCCAACTGCTTAGTTAGGGTACCAATGGTTATTACCACACCTGCGGATGATAGGACAGTGATCTCTACAGAAACCACCCCATCATCGGTGGAAAGACCACGAGTGCCACCGCTTTCTAACCGATCAACACTGATTTCCACTGATAAGTCCTTTGAAATATCAGAATGAACCGTTGGACTGGAAGGACCTTGACAGGATGTCAATCCCACAATAAATATAAAAAGTATTATTAGTCTTTGCATAACCCAGTGTATCACACCTAAATATTGTAGGCAATAAATATCTGATAAGTCATTTTTGTTAATTTACTACGCGGCATATTTACCCAAAAAAGATCCTGGGTTTTTAAAGGTGTCCTAACACAGATGGGTGGTACTTTTCAGATAACAGGACTTCACTCCTGCGGTTATGGAATCCCATCGTAAGCGCCCAAGTACTCCAGCTGATAATCATCCAATTCCCCCATGAAGCTACTGCCCAGGGTGAACAGGGCTTGGAGGTTTTCGATCCGGTTACCGTACTGAAGAAAAATATACCGCTCCTCCAAGACTTCCCCATTTACCATAAGGCCGATCCAACCATTGGCTTTTTTATACCTACGGGTATTTTTTACCCAGATGTTCCGGGAATCCTGCCCTGGTTTCTGTTCCATAATAACTCGGGATGTGGAGACCAGATGCTGAGCCAACCTGGCTACCCTTGGCCCCATCCCTGGCCACGGGGTTGAGGAGGATTCCTTAGATTGAGAATCTATGGACTGAGTTAGACAGAGTATAAATAAGATGGAAAAAAATCCCTTCACTCCTAAAATATCGGATATTTTCCTGTACTTCTGATCCCGAGGTTTGTGATATAATTCCCCCATGATTCTTATAAAAGACCTTCTACTTGGAAGACCAGCTTTAGGATCCGTAACCACTGCGGGATGGGTGCGGACTAAACGGGAGGGAAAAACTGCGGTTTTCTTGGAATTAAACGACGGGTCCTCCCAACAGAATATCCAAGTCGTCCTGGAAACTGGGAAATTTTCCCACCTCATACCCAGGCTCCAAACGGGAACCAGTTTGCGAGTCAAAGGAGAACTCATCCCCAGTCCCGCAGCGGGGCAGGCCTTTGAAATCCAGGCTCAGGACATCCTCATTTATGGTGAATCAGACCCAGAGACTTATCCCCTTCAGAAAAAACGCCACAGTTTGGAATTTCTCAGGCAGATCGCCCACCTTCGGCCCCGGACCAATACCTTTGCGGCCGTAGCCCGAGTACGAAACACCCTAGCCTTTGGGGTCCATAAATTTTTCCAAGAACGGGGATTTTCCTACGTAAATACCCCCATCATCACCGCCAGCGACGCCGAAGGGGCGGGGCAGATGTTTCAAGTCACTACTTTGGATCTCAATTCCCTCCCCCTCACGAAGCAGGGAAGGGTGGACTATACCCAGGACTTTTTTGAAAAAGAAGCCCGCCTCACGGTCTCAGGTCAGCTGGGCGGGGAAGCCTACGCCACGGCTTTGGGTAGAATCTACACCTTTGGACCAACCTTTCGGGCAGAAAATTCCAATACCACCCGCCACCTGGCGGAATTTTGGATGATCGAACCGGAAATGAGCTTTTTTGAGTTACCCGATAACATGGACTTAGCAGAAGAATTCATCCAGTATTTGGTGAGTTTAGTCCTTAAAGAGTGCCCGAAAGAACTGGATTTCTTTAATACCTGGGTAGAAAAAGGACTTCTTGACACTTTAAATCAAGTTATCGCAAGGAAATTTACTAGAATAACCTATACTGAAGCTGTAGAGATCCTGATAAGCTCAGGAAAAGTCTTTGAATATCCTGTGAGCTGGGGAACCGATCTCCAAAGTGAGCATGAAAAGTACCTCACGGATGAAATCTATAAAGGACCGGTTATTGTTACCGATTATCCAAAACAGATTAAAGCATTCTACATGAAAATGAATGCCGACGGAAAAACTGTTCGGGCCATGGATGTTCTGGTACCCCGTCTAGGGGAAATAATCGGGGGCAGTCAAAGGGAAGAAGGGTTGGAGACCCTGGAGAACAGAATTATCGAGTGTGGAATGCGTGTGGAAGACTACTCCTGGTACCTGGACCTCCGGCGGTACGGCAGTGTTCCCCACTCCGGTTTCGGCTTGGGTTTTGAGAGATTAGTACAGTATGTTACGGGAATGGGAAATATACGGGATGTGATTCCATTCCCCAGAACCGTGGGAAATGCAGATTTTTAAGGAGCCATTATGAACACAAAAGATTCGAATCTTATTTTAACAATTCTGACCCTAGCCCTGGGGGTTTTTTTCTTGATCCTGGGGATACAAGGAATTCAGCAATACAATGCCCCAGGTTCTGATCTGGCACGGGGAATAGGAGAACTATTTGGCCGGGGAAATACGGGATTTCTCACCCTGGCCTTTGGAATACTAAACCTAATTTCAGGAGCCATTCTTATACTTTGGCCCGTAAACCTTCTAAGTTCCGGTTTAAAAAACCTGGCTCTTATTTTGGTCTTCGTTTTCTGGCTGGTGAATATCGTCTTTGATTTTATCCTCAATGGGAATTTTACTCCGGATAATTTGGGGTGGTATAAAAACCTTGCCCAAAGTTTGATTATTTTGAGCTCTCTGTGGCTAATCAGAACGCAGTCGTAAAGGGAGGTTTTTTTGGTTACTAAAGGATTTCGACGATCCCTCATGGTTTGGCTTGCCCTCACTGAGGCTGCCACCGCTGTCATCTTAGCCTCTGGCTTTATTGTCCTGGTGGGAAGAAACCAGATTGATCTCATGTCAGAAAACGCACAACTCAGAAGCGTGCATTCGGCCTTGGAAATGAGGGAACGGATCGAAGGAATCTTGACCAAGGAACCGGATTTGGCTCTGGATAAGCTAAAAGAGATCGAACTTCAGAATAAACTCACCGGTTTGGATTCCTTTGCCCTTTATCAAGGGGATGGACTTACGGTCTATCCCCCCGGAGGGGCTCCAGCCTCCCCGGAGGAATGGAAACTGGTAATCAAAGCCCTGGGACGCCGGGATTTCGAGAGCAAGCTTTTTCTCCCGGTGACCCAGCCTAATTCCCGCATCATCACCCTATATGTCCCTTATTCCTCCAAGTCTGCTGAAGGTTCGGTTCTGAAATTCAGTTTCACCTTTCCAGACTTGGATAAAAATATGGAACTACTTTTCCGTCAAGCCTTGATTTATGGTACCCTGGTTCTCCTCATCCACCTAGCTCTGGGACTATTTTCCTGGTGGAGAATCGTCCGGCCCCTGCATCAGCTGGTTACAGCCGTGGGGCTTATCGGTCAGGGGAATTATTCCCCCCCCCTACCTCGCAAAAGAGTGGATGAAATAGGTCTACTCACCGATGCCTTTGAACAGATGAGCGTAGCCGTTCGGGATATGCAGGATAAAGCCAGAGCCGCCAATCCCTTGAGCGGACTTCCGGGGAACGTGGAAATCGAACACAAGGTCAGAGATCTCCTGGAAAAGGATATTAGTTTCGCCGTGCTTTACTGCGATCTGGATAATTTCAAGGCCTACAACGACGTCTACGGGTTTCAAAAAGGGGATGAGGCCATTCTTTACACCCGGGACTGTATGCTCGAGGCAGCGGAGCATAACATGGACGCCCTGACCTTTGTGGGTCACGAGGGTGGTGATGACTTCATCATTGTGGCGGGGTTTCAGCAGTGGGAGCCCTTGGTGAAGGAACTCTTGGATCGGTTCGATCGGGATGTCCCCTCATTTTACAGTGAAGAACATCAAAAGCTGGGATTTATTGAAACCTTGGATCGAAAGGGCAGTCCCGCCCGATTCCCCCTCCTATCCCTCTCGGTGGCTGTGGTGGTGAATCATCATAAACAATTCGATGCTTTTGCGGAGATTAGCCGAGTCGCTGCGGAATTAAAAAAATACGCCAAAGGTCAAACGGGATCTTCCTACGCTGTGGACAGACGAGGACTGTAAATGGGAAGGCTACTGGGATTACCCCTACTGGCAATTGCGTGTCTCGGGTCAGTAATTTATCTGAACACCCTGATGGTAGAAGTGCAGTGGGAAGAAATGGACCAACTCCTGACTCAAAGTTCCGGTGAAGAGGCCGTTTTGGAATCGGCGAGCCTTTGGGGCCGTCTGGAATTGGTAAAAAACAGACTCCGGTTTGGGGAAACCCCCGTGGAAAACTACGTCTTAGAAGCCCGAATCCAGGCTCTGACAGCCACCCTGGAAACGACCCCGGATTTGGTAAAAACATCCTGGAAATCCGATACGGTAAATATACTTAGAAAAGTTTTTGGACGACAGCTTCTCATCAACCGGGAACAGGAAGCCATGTTCAAACAGATAGAACAAGCCTATCTTTTTGAACGTACTAGAAAATATGAAAAGGCTTCGGAGATCTATGACTCCATAGGAAAATCAGGTCAAATCATTCCAGATAATATTCGCCTGAGGATTCAACTGCACCTGGGATTCTGCCTGGCTCTAGCCGGAGAAAAAATTAAGGCTTTAGAAGTATTTTCCCAAGTGGTGAAGGATTTCCCCCAAAGTGATGGGGTTATTCTTGCAGCCCTTTTGGTGGATTTCCTTCAAAAGCTGGAAGCCTTGAGCGAAACTACCCTGGGGCAAGCTCCCAATCCGACCCAAGTCAGGGATTCTTATTTCTCCATGGATTATGAAAAATCTTTGGATTATTTCAATAAATTACAGGTGCAGGACGATGCGGAGTCCCGGTATTATAAAGGTCGGTCCCACGAAGAATTGGGCCAACTGGACGAAGCCCAGAATGAATTTCGTAGGGTAATATTTCTTGATTCAGAGGGCGCCTGGGGACGGGAAGCCAGACGCAGATTGGTGATGCAAGAAAAAGTCTATTCACAAAAATCCGAACTCACCCAAGAGGCGGCCAAGGAACTTTTAGCCCGGGGTGATCAGATTTTCGTCCATTCTCTGGAAACTTATCCTGGGTATATAAAGCCTCCTGAGGATCCGTTTAAGACTCCCACCATTCCCACGGGAGAACTCTATGTGGATACTAGTCCCCCAGGAGCACAGATTGTTCTAAACGGGGTAAGGGTGGGGATCAGTCCTTTGTTTGTCACCGACGTTCCCGTGGGAACATTGGATATTGAGGCAAAACTAGGGAGAAAAGTGGCCAGGGCTCAAATTGTGTTGGAAAACCGGGGAATTCGCCGGATAAATTTGGAACTGCCCACAATCCCAGGTAAAATACAAATCAACAGTCCCCATAAGATTCAATCCATTTACTTGAATGATAAGGAAATTATAGACCTGGACAAGATCGTCCCTGGTCGGCATATTCTTCTCATACAGGTTAAAAAATCCAACAGCGAAATTATCCTCTGGGAAAATGAAGTGACCGTGTCTGAAGGAGAGACCTTAACCATAGAGGTACCATGAGATTCTCCTTAGCACTTTGGGTCATTTTTTCATTGACAATCCTCCCTAATCTTGAGGCTCAGAAGGCCGAAGTTCTCATGGTTCCCCTGACCACCGGTGGTCTTAGTCCCCTTTCTAAAGAGCTAACCCAAAGAATGCTTCAAGAACTGGAGAAATCCGGAATTACGGTAAAATTCGTCCCCCGGTCCTTTCCCCTGCCCCTTTCTGAGGAAATTCGTTCTCGGTTGATTGATGATGCCAGGAATCAGAATCTGGCGTTTCTCCTGGTTCAGGGGCCCGATGAATTGGAGCCCTTAACCATTCGTCATGATTTATTTAGAACTTTTGATTCGAAACTCCTAGCTTCCATTCTGGTAAAAGGGGACTCAGGAAGAGCTGCCCTCCTCCGTTCGGTTTTACTGGCGAAGGAAATTCAAAATCAGTTGATGGAGCTTCCGCCCCAGACCATTATTAACCAAAACATTCAGCCTCTGCAGCCCCTGGCGTTGGAGCTGCCAAGGCCTCCACAGAGGTTAAGACTACCAGAAATAGGGTTCAATGTTCTTTATGGACTGCCCTTGGGAGTGGCTTCCGATTATTTCTCCACGGCGCTTTTGGGCCAATTGGAAGTTCTTTGGCCCTGGGGTTCCTGGAAAAATTTTTACTGGGGAAGTAGTGTCTACTATTGGCAAGCTTCTGCATCGGGGAAAATTCAGTCTCTACCCATGAATTTCACCTTGATCACCGGGGAAATTTCCTATGGATTTTCTCCCCATCCCGCTTGGGAATTTTTCTCCAGCTTACACTTAGGCCCAGGATTACTTTCCTTTTATCCTCCCTCGGAGGGTTATAAAGGAAAAATCCTCCCCGGGGCAGCTTTGGATTTGGGGGCCTCATGGTCTCCCTGGAAATATTTATCCTTTAAAACAGGAGGGCAACTGGTGGGAGTTCTCGATCCAGGATTTCCCCTGGTTTTTTCCTGTTGGAGTTTTGGGATGACCCTTTCCCTGTGAATTTTCTTGTGATCTGGGTAATTATGTGGTAAATTCTTGTAGCCATGGGACGACTTTATTTCTTCATTCTACTTGTCTTTTCCTCCTGCGATTATGGATACGATATCGCAGGTCTGTTGAATAAAGTATTAAATTCCAATGTAAACTTAACATCCTTATCCATAACCTCTTCACAAGCACTTTCCCTTGAACCCACCTTCTCCCCAGGAATAACAGAATATACCCTCCCTCTCCCCTTTACGGTGGAAAGCGTCCAAGTGACTGCGGTATGCGAGGATCCACAGGCGACCCTGTGGTCTCAATTTCAACAGGGGGAGCCCAACCAGATCAATTCAGGGACGGCCTCAGGTGCCCAGCCTTTAGTGGTGGGTGAAAATGTGCTTAAAATTACGGTGAAAGCTCAGGATGGGATAACCACAAAAGTTTACACCATCACGTTGAATCGCAGTGTTTCGCTGTCTACAGAAATGCTTACCTTCAACTTCCAAAATCCACCGGTAACAGGTACAATTTCGGGAAATGATATTAATTTAATTGTCCCCCATGGGACTGATCTCACGTCCCTGGTTGCAGACTTTACCACTTCGGGTGAATCAGTTTTTCTGGAATCGATATTACAGAACTCCGGTTCTACTTCCAATAATTTCTCATCCACCCTTACCTATACTGTCTTTGCCACCGACGGGAGCTCGCAAGACTACTTAGTTACAGTCACATCACTTCTGGATTCCTCGAAATCCATAAATAGTTTTATCTTTACATCTCCCGCTGTCAACGGAATAATTATTGGAACTGCGGTGTCAGTACCGGTACCCTTCGGTACAATTCTTACAAACCTGGCTCCCCAGGTGTCCATAGTGGGTGTGAGCATCAGCCCCGCCTCTGGAACACCCCAAAATTTCACAAACCCTGTGACCTATATAGTCACCGCCGCCGATGGATCCACCCTGGCTTACGAAGTGACCGTGGTTCCCGAAAAAAGTTCCAATGGGGATCTGGCTAGTTTAACCCTGGACTTTCCAGGAACACCCAACGACCAAACCATCCCAACCCCGGGAATATTAATTGAGAAAACGGTACTATTCGATGTAGCTCAGGTTAGCTTAAGCGGAACTTTAACCGATTCCACCGCCAGCTTGGTAAACGGTTTGGGGCTAAATTTTCCTCTGGTAGTTGGCCTCAACACCTTTATAATTGAAACCTTATCCCAGATAGGGACCCCCAAAAGTTATACCTTAAAAATCTTTAGAAATAAGAATACCGCCAATTCAATCACCAGTTTTTCCCTCATAGATCCATCGACCTCCAGTACCATAAATCAAGTAAATCATACTATTTCCTTATTGGTACCCTTCGGAACAAGCCTTTCGAATCTGATTGCTTCATTTTCTGCACCTGATGCTACGGTAAAAGTCGGTTCAACTGCCCAGGTCAGCGGGGAGACTCCCAATAATTTCTCTAATCCCGTGACCTACACAGTTACTGCAGCAGATGGAACCCCCCAGGATTACGATGTCACCGTCTTGGTGGCGGCAAATAATGCAAAAACCTTGGACTCCTATTCTTTCCTGAATCCAAATGCAGTGGGTGTCATTAATCAGACGGCAGGGACCGTGACACTAACGGTTCCTTATGCCACTGTTTGCACTTCTTTAATTGGGAATTTTACCACCTCCGGGGCTAATGTGCGGGTGGGCAGCACCTTGCAGGAATCAGGACTCACCCCCAATAACTTCACAAGCCCGGTGGTATATCGTGTGAGCGCTAATGATGCCTCGTACAAAGATTATACCGTCACGGTTTCCCTGGCCCCGGCCAGTACCAATGGGGATATAGCCAGTTTGAGTATGGATTTTTCGGGGATTGATTACGATTCAGAATTCTCCAACCCGTCGACCACAATTACAAAATCTGTCTCTTTTGAAAAATCCACCGTTTCTTTGAGTGCCGCTTTGGCGGATCAAACCGCAACCATGGTTACCAATCTCAGTTCTAATTTTCCTCTTGTGGTGGGTTCCAATTCCATTCCCATCACCACCCAAGCTCAGAGTGGAGTACAAAAAACTTATACCCTGAATATCACCCGGGCTCCGAATCCGGTAAAAACCATCACCGCATTTAACTTCATCGCACCGAATGCCACAGGCTCCATAAATGAAACGGGGAAAACCATTACCCTGACCGTACCCTTTGGAACTAATCTCGCAGCCTTGGCACCCACGATTTCCATAACGGGTTCCAGTGTAAGCCCGGCTTCTGGAGTGGTCCAAAACTTCACGGATCCTGTAAATTACACTGTGACAGCGGCAGATGGGACAACCCAGATTTATACCGTGACTGTAACATCACTTTTAAATCCCGCAAAAGCCATCACCGCATTTAACTTTATCGCACCGAATGCCACAGGCTCCATAAATGAAACAGGGAAAACCATTACCCTGACCGTACCCTTTGGAACTAATCTCGCAGCCTTGGCACCCACGATTTCCATAACTGGTTCCAGTATAAGCCCGGCTTCTGGAGTGGCCCAGGATTTTTCCACCAGCGTCGCAAACCCTGTGAATTACAAAGTTACAGCGGCGGATGGAACAGTCCAAAATTATACTGTGACCGTGACATTACTTTTAAATCCTGCAAAATCCATCACCGCATTTAACTTTGCCAGTCCCAATACCACAGGGGTCATAGACGAAACTGCAAAAACCATCGGCCTGACCGTACCCTATGGAACAGATCTCACAGCTATGATTCCCACGATTTCCATAACCGGAGCCAGTGTCAGTCCAGCATCAGGAGTGGCCCAAAACTTCACTAATCCTAAGAATTACACTGTGACAGCGGCGGATGGAACGACCCAGATTTATTCCGTGTCCGTGACATCACTTTTAAATCCCGCAAAAGCCATCACCGCATTTAACTTTGCCAGTCCCAATACCACAGGGGTCATAGACGAAAC
>CAZUXL010000037.1:0-16977 GCA_964624355.1 uncultured Spirochaetales bacterium | reverse complement strand
CGACCCAGATTTATTCCGTGTCCGTAACTTCGCTTTTAAATCCCGCAAAAGCCATCACTGCATTTAATTTTGCCAGTCCCAATACCACAGGGGTCATAAACGAAACTGCAAAAACCATCAGCCTGACCGTACCCTATGGAACAGATCTCACAGCTATGATTCCCACGATTTCCATAACCGGAGCCAGTGTCAGTCCAGCATCAGGAGTGGCCCAAAACTTCACTAATCCTAAGAATTACACTGTGACAGCGGCGGATGGAACGACCCAGATTTATTCCGTGTCCGTAACTTCGCTTTTAAATCCCGCAAAAGCCATAACCGCATTTAATTTTGCCAGTCCCAATGCCACAGGGGTCATAAACGAAACTGCAAAAACCATCAGCTTGACCGTACCCTATGGTACTAATCTCACAGCTATGGTTCCCACGATTTCCATAACGGGAGCCAGTGTCAGCCCAGCATCAGGAGTGGCCCAAAACTTCACAAACCCTGTAAATTACACCGTCACCGCAGGGGATGGGACCACGGCTATTTATGCGGTCACCGTCCTAATAGACCCCCCGAGTTCTGAAAGTACTCTCTCCTCCTTGAGCCTCAGCTTAGGAACTTTAAATCCTACTTTTGGTCCACTCATCACATCCTACTCAGTGGTGGTTGCAAATTCCGTATCATCGGTAAGTCTTACTCCCACAGTCACGGAAAGCCATGCCACTATCATGGTGAATACAGCTTCTGTTAACAGTGGCGCAGTATCACAAACCCTCGGTCTGAATGTGGGGGCTAATGTGGTCTCGGTGGAAGTCACCGCCCAGGATGGGACCACCACCACGACTTATGTTCTCACCATCACCAGAGGTGACCCCGCCGCCAGTGATGCCACATTAAGTTCCTTTATCCTTTCACCCATGACTTATACTCCCTTGCTAAGCTCCCCCGGCCCCTACAACACTTCGGTGGTGACCGGAACCCCATCGAGCTTTACATTCCAACCTTCCCAAGCCGGTGCTTCGGTGAAATTCAAAATTGGAAACGGCACATGGTCCTCGGCTTTAACCCCTGGAGTTTCCACAGATATCAGTACCCATCTGAGTGGAACCGGAGCCGTCACCCTTTGGATTCAAGTGGATTCTCCCGATGCCCTGGTGAATAAAGTTTATGAGTTTACCATCCAAGTCCAAGGAGCATTTTCGGTAACTCCCAGCCAGGTAACCCTCCCACCGGGTGGCACCTTCACCATTGACATATCCAACGGCACACAACCCTACAGTTATTCAAAAGTGTCAGAGAGTTCTACACCTGCCACCATTTCCAGTTCCACAAACACAAGTATGACCCTTAATGCCGGAGCCAGCGCTGGAACGAGTAAATTCTTAATATCCGATAGTGCGGGGATGGCAGCCTATGTTACCGTCATTACAGCTTATGCCCCCTTTGATCCCAAAAAAGCCGGGGTTTTGGTTAATAATTCCTTACAAATCCCACTTAGTGGTGGTAGTCCGCCTTTCACTAGCTTTACCATAGTGTCCGGGCCTGTTGGTTGTGGTATTCTTTCCAGTAATGGAAACTCCTTTACTTTCCAGGCTGGGGCTATAGGAGGAACCTCAGTGGTCAGTCTACTAGATTCCTTAGGAATGAAGTATTACATTGAGGTTTCCGTTACCACGGGAAATTATGGACTCAGTCCTCAAATCCTCCAGTGGGGAACGGCAGCTTCACCAAAAACGTTTAATTTCTACCCTTCTGGTGTTGGTACAACTACATACCGAGTCATGTTCAATAACACTCCTGCAACAGGAATGAAACTCATAGGTTTTGATGCGTCTGGAAATGCTCTCACTGTCACCTCCCCAGGTATCTATGTTTATTCCAAAAACGAAAATGGAACCATCACCCCTATACAGATCGAACTAGGGGATAAGCCAAGTGGAGGATTCGGTATGTCGTTTAGGGTAGATGATGATTCTGATGGTGGGAATACGCATTACGATATTAACACAGTTTCTTTCGTGCAGTAAAAATATACCCAGCTTCCAGTGATTTAGACCGGCGCTCCGGTGAATTTCACCCGGCCTCCGGTAATTTAGACCGGCACTCCGGTGAATTTCATCCGGCCTCCGATGATTTAGACCGGCACGCCGGTGAATTTCATCCGGCCTTCGGTGAATTAGACCGGCACGCCGGTGAATTTCATCCGGCCTCCGGTGATTTAGACCGGCACTCCGGTGAATTTCACCCTGCCTCCGGTAATTTAGACCGGCGCTCCGGTGAATTCTAAATTGGCCTCATTCCCCTGCCACTTCCAATATCTCATCGGGTATGGCACTCAAAAGTTTTACCAGTTCGTCAAAATTAAAATCGATGTCCAAGATTCCATAAAACTCACCATTCCCATCAAACAAAGGCCGAGCACAGGTTATGATCAGCCGATTGGTATATTTGGAAAAGAAAAGATCGGAGTCGTAGGATTCTTTTGTCTCCAGAACCCTCACAAACCATTCGTGTTTCCTAAAATCCTTGTTTAATAGATTGCGGAACAGACCTTTCTCCCCTCGCTGGGTGTGGACTTGGGTGATGCGTTTTCCTTCGGGATTGGTAATGGCCAAAAGTTGAATGGACCCTTCCCGGCTTACCACCTCGTGGAGGTACTCTTCCAGCTCCTCCCCGACTCTTCCTTCCAATTCCAAAATAATGGACTCGGAGAGGAAATCGGCTTTTTTATAAACTTCGTCCTTAACCTTTTCAAAATCCGAAACAAATAAATGAGGGAGAAACCGTTTGGCCAAGGCGATCATTTCATCCGGGGAAATGGAAGTGGTTCTCCCATTGGCGTATTCCTCCATCACCCAGGCATTGATATGCCGCAGACCGTGGGTCCGTTTGGAAATACTCTCCAACTCTTTGTTGGCAATCTCCGGAATATTTTCATTGAGCCACTGGGCAATCCCCGCCAGACCACTTTTGTCTGTAACCTGGACCCTCAGTGGACGGCCCAGAAGAAGTTCAGTATCAAAAATATTATAGATTTCCGGATTTTTCATGATGCCATCGGCATGGATCCCCGCCCTGGTGGTATTGAAATCCGAACCCACAAAGGGATAATTCGGTGGAACCACCGCTTGGATCTCTTCCCGGAAGTAATCGGCAATTTCGGTGATCACACGGGTATCCATACCCCCGTCTTCTCCCATGAGGGCGATGTATTCCATCACCGCCCCTTCCAAGGGAGGGTTCCCGGTTCTTTCCCCAAAGCCCAAAAGAGAAGCGTTGAGGCTGGAGCAGCCGTAAAGCCAGGCGGTGGAGGCATTCACATGGACTTTGTGGAAATCGTTGTGTCCATGCCATTCTAGCCAGGCGGGGGGATAACCCAATTCCTGGGAAAAGGCGTGAACAAGTTTGGGGACAGACCGGGGAAGTACCGTACCGGGATAGGTAACTCCAAAGCCCATGGTATCGCATAAACGGATCTTCACGGGGGTTTTTGCTTCCTGGGCCAATTTTAAGAGTTCCTGGGCAAAGGGAAGCACGAAGCCGTAGATATCCGCCCTGGTAATATCCTCAAAATGACACCGGGGTAAAATGCCCGCTTCCAAGGCTTTTTTCACCACCCCCAAGTAATCTTCCATCACCTTGTGCCGGTTCTTTTTTAGCTTGAGAAAGATATGGTAATCAGAAACTGAGGTTAGGATTCCCGTTTCCTTGATATTCCGGGCGGTGACCAGTTTTAAATCTTCCGCATCGGCCCGAATCCATCCGGTAATTTCCGGATAGGTGTAGCCCCTTTCCTGACAAAGTTCCATGGATTTGATATCCCGTTTGGAATAAAGGAAAAATTCACTCTGGCGGATGATTCCCTTGGGTCCCCCGAGTTTGTGAAGAAGATCATAAATATGAAGAATCTGTTCTGGGGTGTAAGGAGGCCTCGCCTGCTGACCGTCCCGGAAGGTGGTATCGGTGATCCAAATTTCATGGGGAGGATGGGGAATCACATCATGGCCGTCAAAAAGAATCCTGGGAACCTGGGAGTAAGGAAATTGATCCCTGAAAAGTTCAGGCTCATCTTTTTCGCAAAGGGGAAAATTAAGATCCGTTCTAAGGGGTGAAAATGGGCTGTGCATCCGTAGGCTCCTAGTTCACTATTACCGATATCAGGAGAAAATATCAAGTAAATACTCCCATTTTTGACAAATAAAGCCTAATTTTGCGTTTTAACTGTTCTGGTATTCCCTTTATATTAAGAAATACAGGTCTCCCCTCAAAATCTTTTCCATCTGTTCGGGATTCAGGGGACGGGAGATAAAAAATCCTTGGATCTTGTGACATCCGCCTTGTTGGATGAAGTCAAACTGTGCCTGGGTCTCGACCCCTTCGGCGATAATTTCCATTTTGAAATTCCTTCCCATGGTAATGACGGTTTCCACAATGGCCATGGAGTCCCGGTCTTGAGGAACCTCCCGAACAAAACTTTGGTCGATTTTCAGGGTGTGTACTGGAAATTGTTTGAGATAATTCAAGGATGAGTACCCTGTTCCAAAGTCATCGATGGAAATTCGGATGCCACTGTCGGCTAGGGTTTGGAGACGGCGAATTTTGTCTTCCACCTGCCCCATAGCCACGCTCTCGGTGATCTCCAATTCTAAATACTCCCTGGGGAGTCCAGAATCTTCTATGACAGCTTCTACTTTATCGAGAAAATCATTCTGATCAAACTGCCAAGCCGATACGTTTACCGCCACAGGAACAATGGGCAGCCCCATATCAAGCCAGATCTTGTTCTGTTGGCAGGCTTGTTGGAGAACCCAATCACCTATGGCCACAATAAGACCGGATTCTTCCGCCAAAGGAATAAAAACCGCAGGAGGAACGTTGCCCAATTCTTTGTTATTCCACCGAAGCAGGGCTTCCATTCCCACAAGCTTTCTAGTTAAGGCGTCCACTTGGGGCTGATAAACCAAAGTCAGCTCCTTATGTTCCAATGCCCTATGAAGCAGAGCCTCTATATGCATTTGGGCCGACAAGCTTTGTCTCATGGTTTCATTAAAAAGTTTGAGGGTGTTACCCCCGGCTTTTTTCGCTGCTGATTTGGCGATACTGGCGTTAATGAGAAGATCCTCCGGTTCTTTGGAATCCAGGGGATAGAAACACAACCCCGCACTAGCGGTTAAAAATAAGGTTTCGGTCTGAACGTTAAAGGGTTTGGAAATTTCCATAAGAATCCCGCTCATTTGGGAAATGGCATTTCTCCGGTTCAGAAGATTTCCAAAAAATACATGGTACTCCGCACTGGAGCCCCGGGCTACAAAACTCTGATCCCCTGCGGACAAGAGAATCCGCTGACCCATTTCTTTCAAGACCCGGTCCCCCACCGTACTCCCGTGGGCGTCATTGATATTTTTAAATTTGTCCAATGCAATGATACCCACAGCCCCTTTTTGTTGACTGGTGGTTTCTTGGGTGACGAGCCGCCGAAGGGCATCGTCGAAGTAGGCCCTATTGGGAAGTCCGGTGACCGCATCATAATAAGTGAGATTGCGGATGGTCTTCATCATCACGTTAAAACTTCTGGAAGCTTGGCCGATTTCATCCGTGGAGAGCTCCGGTGCCTGGACACTCAGATCACCGGACGCTGCCTTATCAAAGACCTCCCGGAGCACTTGAAGGGGCTTACTGACCCTATGGGCCAAAATCCATACGAAAAGAAGTCCCAGGGCTACGATCAATATGGAAAGTACCGTGAGGGAGGTTTGAAGATTGTCCAAAAATATCTGAGTTTGATCCAGCGGGATTTGTAAGATGAGTTTTAACCCCCCAGTTTGGGGAATGGTTTGATAAAAAACCAAAGCACTTTGGTGGTCTGACTCCAGGGTTTCAAAAATTCCTTCATCCTTCTGTAAAATCTCTTGGGACTTGGAAGCAAAATCCCGGGGAATATTACTGGATGGTGAAAGGATGCTATCGGTAAAGACCGCAGAAGGACGGGAGTGAACCAAGACTCGCCCGCTTTTATCCGCAATCATTACCTGTTTAAACTCTGAATTGCTTATTTTTAACTGAAAGAAATTATAAAAACTTTGAAGGTCAATGGATTCACCCATGACTCCCACAATTTTTGTTCCTTCCCGCAAGGGACCAGCCACCACTAGGATGGGGCGACCTGTGGAATTGGAAATCAGTGGGTCAGAAATAATTTTTGATCCCGCCATCACCTGGGAAAAATAATCCCGGTGAAGGAGATTTCCCGCATGGGGTTTTTCATTAGTACTGTAATCCCCCAGCGCATTGGCCCTGAAAAGCAGAAGAAGAGGATTAATTTTGTTCTCAGCTTCTAATTTTAAAAAATCGGTGATTTCTTGAGGTGTCCCCCGTAGGATAATAGGATTTCTACCATAGCTTTCCACTTCCTGGTGTCTTTGTTCAAACCAGAGGGACACATGGGAATTTAGAAGTTGAAGTACCCTATGGTTGGTCTGTTTTAACACTCCGACCAAGTGGTTTCTGGTAAGGGGCACAAAGACCAGGGAGAATATCAGGGCACAAACGAGAACCAGACCGCCCATGACAGCCAATATTTTAGAACGGATTGAAGTTAAAGGCTTAAGAAGCATGGGGACATTATATCCGATGTTTCTTCAAATGGAAACAATTTTTATACACCTCAGGTTTCCTGTTTGTTTTTATAAAAACGTACTTGACACATTTCCGCCTGTTTGTGTATATTCATGGTCACATTCCCCTGTAGCTCAGTCGGTAGAGCATTTGACTGTTAATCAAAGTGTCACTGGTTCGAATCCAGTCGGGGGAGCTTTGAATGGTTCGAAAGAACCTGTTTTTTATTCCCCTGTAGCTCAGTCGGTAGAGCATTTGACTGTTAATCAAAGTGTCACTGGTTCGAATCCAGTCGGGGGAGCTTTTATTTCGTTAATTTACTCCTTGAGGGGTAAAATTAAATCTTGATCCCCAACCTATTCTCCCTTAAACTTAATATATGAACATCTGGAAAGAAGCAGAGCCCTTTGACTTTGCGGGAAGTAAAGAAATTGGCGTTCTGGTGATCCATGGCTATACCGGAAGCACCAGCGGCGTTCTCCCTTGGGCTCAGGGAATGGCCGAAGCAGGTTATACGGTGACAGGTCCCCGGCTTACAGCCCATGGAACCCAGTGGCAGGATTTAAACCGTATGAGCTGGAAGGACTGGGTACAGGACGTGGAAACCGCCTATGGGGATCTGAAATCCCGGGTAACCCACGTGTTTGTGGCAGGACTCTCCATGGGAGCAGCCTTGGCAGTTTATCTGGGGGAAAAACACCCGGAAATCTCTGGACTTATGATGGTCAATAATCTTCTGCTCACCGGTAGTCCCCTAGTCCCCCTGCTCCCTTTAATTCGCCATTTGACACCTTCTGTGCCCGCTCTGGCGAACGATATAAAAGATCCCACTAAAACCGAAATTGCCTATGCGGTTAATCCCACAGGGGGCTCCGACGAATGGCGAAAACTCCTGGGTTATATCAAACCAAGGCTTAAGGATATTCATCAGCCCACGATAATTTTTAAAAGTCTGGAGGACCATGTAATTCCCAAGTCCAGTGCCACCTACACCTTTAATAAAATCAGCTCTGAAAAAAAAGAACTGGTGTGGCTAAAAAATTCTTACCACGTGGCGACTATGGATTTTGATCTCCCCTTGATTGTGGAAAAATCTCTGGATTTTATAAACCGGACTGTATGGGAAGGGAAATAAAAAATTCCGTGAATCCATCTTTAGATGTGAATCCCACTCTCCCCCCCAGGTATCCCTCCCCTAACAGACGCATGGAATAGGTACCTAATCCCCGATCCGTACCTTTTGTGGAAAATGATCTTTGGAAGACTTGAAGCTGGACGGGTCGGGACATTTCCCCAGGATTCTTCACCCAAAACAATCCCAGGGAATTATCGCTTCGAAAACCTATTACCACCGTAGACCCCTTAGGTACGGCTTCCAAAGCATTTTTTAACATATTGATGAGAACCCGTTCTAGGAGAATGCGGTCGGAATAGATTTTAAAAAAGGAATCTTTAGTATCTATCTCGATCATTTTTCCTTCCGCTACGGGATGGAATTTCAACTTACTCACCACCTCATCTAAAATGGTGTCCGGATCCAATAAGTTAGAGAGAACGTTCAACTCCCCTGTTTCTGCCATGCGAAGTTGACGAAATGATAAAATCTCTTCCAAAGCATCTTGACTGGACTTTTGGGACAGATCTAGCAATTCCTTACCCTCATTGAGATCTGAATAATCCGCTAAGAGTTCCAATATCCCATTCAGTCCCCCGAGGGTGTTCACGATGTCATGGAAAAATATTCTTTCCAGGGAATTTTTCCGTTTATCTGAGCTCACATCTTTCACTGTGAGAACGGTAAAGTTTCTCCCCGAAAGCACCCAGGGAGTGGCCGTAACTTCCAGATCAAGAGTTCCCAAGCCCTCATTTTCCTTCACCGTGATACGCCAGTCCTTGGTAACTTTAGAGTCACTTATTTGACTTTCCCAGATGGTATTTATGGCCCCACAAACCGTACAGCTTTCAGAAGTTCCACATCCGCCCGGTTCTTCTAGAGAATGGACACAATTCATAACCTCCCCGGGTCTCAAACCCAAAAGTGGGGCCATCAAAGTCAGTCCCCTGAATTTTAAAAAATCTTCCGATGCGAAAACTACCTGTCTCTGGGGATTTAACACGGCAACGTTACTGGAGACGGCGGTTAATAAATTAACCAGTGTTTTCTCAGATACCACGAGCCTGTGATCCGCCTCCAAATCTTCCCTGGTAGATCTGGGTGAGGGGGCAAATTTTGTGGTATCACCGGATGATTTTTCAAAAGGCATACATAATCCTCACTGGAGCTTAAGGACTAATATTGGATGAATTTCCATACCAGACCACCAGTCCAGAATGATCACTCACCGGTGCTAAGGCTCCGGTTTGCTGTGGCCGAAATACGGTCCAGGCTTTCAGGGGTGCCAGAGGGAACCCGGGGAGGGACCACAGATAATCAATCCTGCGGGAGTCCATGGTCGAGGCTTGCCGTCCTCTGTCGGGGGAAGCTATAAAATCATCCCGAAATTTAAATTCTTCTTTCAGTACCTTATAGCCTGGAAATGATGGTTCCATATTAAAATCCCCAGCGACTAAGGTCGGTATGGGGTTCTGTTTTCCCAAGGCCGATTCCAAATTTCGGATTTGGGTCATTTGATCCCCCCCCCAACCAAGGTGGGTACTCACCATCCTCAGAGGTCCAAATCCCGAAATCTCCATATCAGCCCAAAGAATATCTCTTCGGGATGGACTGGATTTTTCTTCCTCGGTGGAAACCAAGGCTTCACCCCGGGATGTGATCTTATGCCTGGCTAAAACCGCTGAACCTTCTTGATAAACACCGAAACCCGTATGGGCCCAGGTCCAAACAAAAAAGTAGTCCAACCCGTGGACTTCTTTTAGCCGTTTTTGAACCAACCAGGCGGAGTTTCCAGGATATTCCTCGTTATCCACCGCAAGGGGTGTCTCTCCTTGAAAGGGTGCCATGGGAGTGGCGCCCAAAACCCCTTCCTCGTGCTGTGCGCACTCTTGAAAGCAAACCACATCCAGATGGTATAAGGCAATGAAATCCGCCACCCGGTCCAATTTTTTCCGGGGATCTTTTTCCTGCCAAGTGTGAAGGTTCAAAGTCAAAACCCCCAAAGTGGCACCTGGTGGGGGTGAGTAATCCTGGGAATTGCTCGGGGGAGAAACGGCTGTTTGAGCCCCGAGGCCTTGGATCGAAAGAATAAATAAAAGGGATGGGAAATTTATTTTTGCCATTAGACTTGCCCCCTCCAGGAACCAGAATGGGGTAACCACAGATCCCGGAAATATTTATATTCCTTGGGGCTCAGGGGACCCTTGGCCGCTATGACCGCATTCAATTCCAGGTTTTCTACCTTTCCGGTGCCCACAATAGCGGTGGAAACCATGGGTACGCCTATGGAAAATCGTAGGGCTTTTTCATCCAGGGTTGTCTGGTCGATTTTTTTTGTTTCATTACCCATCATTTCCTGCCATCGGAGCCAGTATTCTTCCCCATAGTTGCCTTTAGGTTGTTCAGAAAAACGCCAAAAGGCGTTGGCCAGGGGACGTTTTGCAATTACTCCCCGTCCACCCAGGTGGGAAAATCTTCCCTGAGGTGCGAAGGAGTCCGCAATATTACCCTGATCGCAGATGTTCACCGAGGTCTCTACCACTTGTATCTGAGACAGTTTTAAAGCCGCATCCAAATCCTCATTTTCTCCGCTATAACCGGTAAACCGTACCGTTCCTCGGGCCTTTATATCTTCCAAAGCGCGGAGCACTTCCTCTTTTTGCAGGGTAGCGGCTGGACAAGAATGAAGTAAAATCACATCGATGTAACCGGTTTTCATTTTACGAAGGGCTTCTTCGGTACCTCGGACAATGGCACTATAAGTCCAGTCCTCTACCCCATCCACACCGTATCCAACTTTAGTGGAAAGGATAAAATCATTCCTTCTCCAGGATAGATGTCGGCCAATTCGCTCCTCGGAAAGTCCATAGCCCCGGGCGGTATCTATAAAATTAATACCCCTATCCAAGGCTCTATTGATCAGGGTCCCTGCTAACTGCTCAGACATATCAGGAGAACCGATATGACCGGCACCAAATCCCAGGGGAGACACAGAAAGACCCGTTAGACCAAGAATATTATTTTTCATAGGTCATTTTATCATAGTTTCAGAGAAATATAAGCCTGTAAGACTCTTGGATGAATCTAAATCTGCCCTGAAGTTACTTAAAACTCTAAAAACTAAGGATGCTTCTTAGGGCTAATGACCAAACAGAACCCCCTGTGGCATGGGTAAATTCCCGCTGTGGGTCTCCACCAGTGAGACTACCAATGACAGAAAAACTGGGTAATCCCTTCAATATCCAGTCGCTGTGCACACTTCCCTTCCAGGAACTGTCTGAAAGGTTGGTCACCCCTGAAACACTCAAGGAGAGACGGTCATCCCAAAGTTTAGACCTTTTAAATTGAGACCAAACGTAATACCTTCCCCAGTAGAGGGGGGAATAATTTCCATAGGCAGGGGAGCTGAAGAAGGGAATATCCACCGCTCCTTCCCCAGTGGGATTCCAAAATGCTTCCGCTGTAAGACTCCATTCCCCAGAATCACCCCAAGGCCGAGAGAATCCCAAGGCAACCTGGCCGGTTTTATCCCCGATTTCAGGAATTTTAAGAGCTCCCTCTGCATAAAGATCTGCCCCTAAGATATTGGTGGTCACGTCCAACCCCAGGGAAACCACCCCAGGAATAAAATACCCGTTGGTCCCCAGACGAATTCCCACCACCGTCGTGTCCCCTCGCCAAGCCAGTCCCGTCATTTGGGCAAAGTCCCCTACTACCGTCTTATCCACCACCCGGCTCAGATCCAGAAACAAAAACAGGTTGGAATTATCCAAAGGAAGATGGACACGAAAACCTGGGATCCCCGATCGGAGGTCAGCCCCTGCTCCAAAGGCCTGTTTTTGCCTGTTCACAAAGTCCGCCGGGGACCAATACAAAGTGGAACCCCAACTGAGGAGTTGATTTCCCAATCGGAAAAAAACCATTTTATTCATATCGAATGAAAGGTGTAATTCCGAGAGTGCCAGGTCTAACCGGGATGGATCAATTTTCTGAAAACTATATCCAGTGGCAAAAAAACTATCGTTGGTTCCCGCAGTTAGAACCTGACGGAAGCTCCAGGATGCAAAAAGAGCTCCGGTTTCGGGTTTCGTCGCCTTTATAAAGGCAATCCCCCCATAGGTTCCCTGTCCGGAATAGCCCCAGCGATCCAAGGGAACTTGCACCGTTCCATCGGCCAAGAGGGTAATGCCAAAAAGGTATTCCAGCTGTGTATTCTTAGCCTGATCCTTACTTTCAGTGACGGAAGTATCAAAGGCCCCTTCATCAAAGATAGAGTCCCCATCTTCTTCTTGAGCCAAGGCAATTCCGCCTAAAAAAAGGAGAGTGTATCCCACCAGGGCGAATCTAAGGGTGGTATTCATCATTACCTCGACTGTTCTTCCAAATAAGCCTGGGAGAACACATAATCTTGAATTTTATCCGTGGAAATATCCTCATTGGAAAGGAGGGTTTTTTGGTTGTTTTCCAAATTGTTCACCGCCATGAGTTTGGTAAAAAGGAACTGACCGCCCCCAACGGATTTATAATCCACGTAATAAAAAGTCCTCAGGAGGGTTTTTGATGCGGAATAATTTTCCACCTTCACCGGCAAACCATCGGAAGTTCTCAGGTACCATTTCTGATAGGGAAAGGATACGTCCAGGGTTTTTCCCGTGAGTTCGACTACATCCGTATCAAATCGGGCCACTTTTTCGGTTCCCAGGAGTTTTACCGTATTCTGGCTTAGGACATCGCTGCGGGCAAAGATATCTGTTCTCACGTCGGTGGAGCCCACATCGTCTTTTCTGTTCCGGTAAACAAATTCCCGGGTGGTGGGGAGGTAGAGGTAGAGATCGTCCCCACTTCGAAAATATCCCTTTCCTTTCTCCGAGTCGGGGAATTGAAACAGCAGGGTAAATTTCGATTGAGAGTCCCTTCGGGCTACGCGGATTTTCAAGACCCGGTCTGCCTCCCCCTCCTTTTTCTGAACCAAGGTAAAAGTAGAGGTGATATCTCGGCCATCTATATTGATCTTGGCTTCCATGGCCTGGATCAAAGCGACGGCCTTAGGATCATTCACTACTTGGGCTGGTAGGATTCCCAAAGTAAAGGAAGAAAATAGTAAAAAGGTTAAAAAATTTTTCATAATCAGCTCCTTAAGAAATTAAAACTTGACTCAGTGGGTCTTGTTCAGGGCGACTACCGCGGGAATCTTTCCCCCGTACCGGGCAGGAAAATAACTGAACAAGGCCGTAAAGACTCCGGTGATTCCCAAGATCAGCAAAAAGCTGCCTAAGGTCGGGGTCAGGACAAATTTGCCCTTATTCAGGAATAGTCCAGCCCATCCATCCGCAGGAAAAGTAGGAACATTGGCCACAAAAAAAACCACCACCAATCCAACTCCCAGACCTATAAGGGTAAATACCAGACCAAGGAATATACTTTCCAGCATAAATAAACTGGTGACGTGTTTAGCTTCGGCACCAATAGCCCTCAAGGTTCCAATTTCCTGAATCCGGTCATTAATGGACATTCTTAGGTTGATGAAAATCGAAACGGCGATGATAAATAAAAGAATGGCGGCGATAAATCCCCCGGCGGCATTCACCCCGGCCAAAACACTGGCTACGATACCTAAGACCTCGTCCACGGTGGCGATGGTCAGCCGGCGCTCATTCACATTCTCCCCCAGGAGTTTGTAAATCGGACTGGCTGCGGCGACCACGGATATGGCATCGGAGGAAGTTTCCGGTTTGCTGGTTCTAAAACCCGAGACTTCCAGAGCGCTCATGGCCAGTTCTCTTTTGGCGTTCAAATCTTTCATTTCGGGGAAAAATACGTAAATCTGACTGGCCGCCCCCGGATCGGCCAAATCTAATTTACGGATAAATTCGAAATGGCTGATCACCAGACCTTGGGCGAAAAAATTTCCCGTGGCATAAATACCGGCAATTTTTATAGTCCCCGTATTGAACGCCCCAAACCGGCTTCGGGAAGAGATCACCACCTCATCCCCCACCTTTAATCCAAAATACTCGGCGAGATCTTTATAGAGAATTACCCCATTCTCTTGGGAGGCATAGTCCTTCCAGCTCCCGCTGGTGATGGAAATCTGGTCCTGGAGCCGGGTGTCCTTTTCCGCTTCAATTCCAATAAAGGAAAGACGCTTGGACAGTCCCCGGTAGTACAAAGTGGAAGATACGGAGTACCGGGTTAAAATCTGAGCCTGTCCACCAAAGGTCTTCTCCAAGGTTTTCACAGCTTCTGTAGCTCCAGATATCCCCACGTAAGTTTTTCCATTCACCACTGTCTGTCCTGAAATGGTTAAATGCCCCGCATTGGCCGTGACGATGTTCTCGGAAATGTTAGTCCTCACCCCTTCTGAAAAGGAAAAGAGGCCTAGGAGGAGAACCGACACCACTAGGTAATTGATGCCCAGGGTGAAGCTCCGTTTTTTTTGCCTAAAAATATTTTTAAAGGCCATGGGTAAGTAAAAAGGCATGATCTTCTCCTTTAGCGGCTGTTCATGGCGGTCAAGGGACTGATTCCAGAAGCCACCCGAGTAGGATACAAGGTAGCAAGCAAAGTCACCCCCAATACCAGAATGAAACCGGAAATAAACGGCCAGGGGGTAAACTCCATTTTTAGGGGGCCGCCACCCACCAGATACTGGGACATGATTTCCGGAAGGGCGATCCCTCCCACAGAGAACCAAGCAATAAGTCCCAGGCTCACCACCATACCGATAATGGCGGCTCCCCCGTTGAGAATCACCGATTCCCACATAAATAGATTCACGACAAAACTCTTCTCGGCCCCGATGGCCCGAAGGGTTCCAATCTCCCCGGTTCTCTCAATGATATTTATTATTTGGGTATTCATGAGGATGAAAGCGGTGATTAAAAAAATCAGCCCAGTGGCCCCCAAGATCACCATTTGCAGGATATCCGCCACTTGAGCAAAGAAGGTGGAGGCTTCACTCCAAAGTGCCGTCTTCACAGGCCATCCTTGCGCTTTTAATTTCTCTAAAAATTCCGCTGTCATTTCGTGATCTTTAAGTCGAACGGCGACCATGGTGTAACCAGTGAGTTTTTCCTGGGTGAGGGTATCGGTGTCCAGAAAAAGGGCCTCCGAATCCGCTAAACCGAAGATATCCTCGTCGCTGGTGGCGGACATGGCCTGGGTAAAGGCATCGGGAAGACTTCCTGCGCTCACTCCTGTGAAGTTGTAGAGCTGGGAATAGGTCACAATATCCATGAAGTTGATATAGTTAAATACATTTTTATAGTAAGCAGGATTGTAAATTCCCTGAACTTTGGAAGGAACCGCATTCACCGAGCCTCCGGAAGTCAGGGACAAAAGGGTTATCTCATCCCCGGGACTTAAGGTAATTCCATACCTCTCCAGATACTGCTGATTCTGATGAACGGATATAACAATACCTGGAGATGTCGCACCAACTTTATCCTTAAAAAAACTACCCTGGTCCATGGGTACATTTTCAAAGGTCTGTTCGTACCTGGGTGGATCTACGGCATAAAAGATAAAGGGGAGATCATAGGTCTTTCCCCCCTTCTTCACTTGAACCTGACCGAAATTCTGGGCATAGGAAGCGTAAGTTTCCACTTGGGTCTGAGAACTTAACCAATTCTGTATGTCATCCAAATTTTCAATCACAGGGAGGGGGGTGTTGAAACTGAAAGGCGAAGGCAAATCCTTTGACTTTTCGGCGTAGATGATAAAATCACCGGTAAAATAATGGATGATAGCCTGGCGGCTGGCACTCTTGGCACTGGCAGCAAAGGTCCCTCCAAAAATAAGGAGAACCGTGCCCACCACCACCAAGGATGCAATCAAGGCCATGCGCCCCTTTCTCCTCAGAAGGGAACGGAAGGCTAGTTTAGCTAGAAGCATACTCTAGGCCTCCTTGATCCGGTCTGTGGTGATCAGACCGTCACGGATATCTATAACCCGGCGGGCTTGAGACATCACGTGGGCATCGTGGGTGGAAAACAGGAAACTGGTTCCATCGACCCGGTTAATTTCTTTCATCAGCTCGATAATTTTTTGTCCAGTAACAGAATCCAGGTTTGCGGTGGGCTCATCTGCTAGGACCAAAATTGGATTCACCACTAAAGCTCTCGCGATGGCGACCCTCTGCCGCTGCCCCCCGGAAAGCTCACCGGGTTTGTTCCGAATTCTATCTGAGAGGCCTACTTCTTCGATCAAATGCATCACTCGTTTCTTACGCTCGACCGCATCCAACCGCTTGTCCATAAGCAAAGGAAGTTCAATGTTTTCGTACACATCCAGCACGGGAATCAGGTTGAAAGACTGAAATATAAAACTCACGGTGTGGCGTCGATACCTGGTGAGTTCCTTATCCGACATATTCGTCACATCAAGCCCCCCCACCACCACCTGTCCTTCCGTGGGATGGTCGATACAGCCAATAAGGTTAAGAATGGTACTTTTACCCGACCCAGAAGGGCCGGCGATGGCGGAAAACTCTCCTTTTGTGATCTCCAAAGAGACCCCTTTGAGAGCTTCCACTTTGGTCGTACCCAACATATATTCTTTCTTCACTCCGTTTAGGGCAACAATAGTATCCGCAGCCATTTATTTCTCCTCTCTCTTTATTCCCGCTAATATCATGTTCACGGCGTTTTTTTTAATCCGTTCTTTGTCCCATTTTTCCCCAAAGCCGTAGGTCATCTGGTGCATTAGACCATGGAGCATTCCCAAAATCATTTGAGCCAATAACCGGGGTTCTTCTTGGCGGAATTCCCCCCCTAAGACTCCGCAGGTCACTAGGCCAATAATTCTTCCTGTCATGGCTTCCATATTTCTACGAATTTCCGCCCCCTCCTCATTGGTAAGAATTCTCTCTAAATTGGCTGAAACCTGTTGGTAAATATTAAAAAAACTTTTTTTGTCGGCGTACTCATCGATGTAAATCCCTATCAAACCTGAAAGATTATCCCAAGGATCCTTACTTTCCGCTAAAATAGCGTCCATCTTCCGTGTAGAATCCTCCAAAGATTCCAATATCAAGGACCGAACAATCGCTTCTTTGCTGTCAAAGTAGTAGTACAAACTCGTTTTTCCATAACCTACTGCCCCGGCTATGTCCTCTAAAGTCGTGCCCTCATATCCTTTTTGTGAAATAAGACCTAAGGCTGCCTCTTGAATGGCTAGGCGCTTTAAATTCTTTTGACTATCCATTCTTTGTTTTCGAATCATTGTTCGAAAAATAAAATATTAAGTCTAATTAGTCAAGG
>CAZUXL010000036.1:0-27659 GCA_964624355.1 uncultured Spirochaetales bacterium | reverse complement strand
ACGCCGGAGAAGAAAAATAAAGGGCTGATAAACAGGGTAAAGTAAAAGTTGAAATGGTTAATATTCCGGACAAAACTGGTCACCAGGAGGGAGAGGACAGAAAACATTGCGGCTGTTAAAAATCCAATAAAAACCGCAAGCCATGTCCACCAAGAAGGCACCAAACCAAAAAAGTTCAGCACGATAAGACTGGCCAGGGAGAAAAAAGCTCCCTTAGTCGCGGTGAAAAGAATTTCACCCACAAGAAGATCCCGGGCCGTAAGACTGGAGGCTATCATTCCATCATAAACCTTATCAAACTCCAACCGGATAAAGGTTCCAAAAGTATTCTCAAAAGCAGCGGTGTACATGGAGCTAGTAACTATGAGCCCCACGGCCAAAAACTCCACATATTTTGAGCCGTTCATATCCCCCACGTATTGTCCTAAACCCAACCCAACTCCCGCTAGAAATATCAAGGGTTCCAGAAAAGGAGGGGTGGCGTTAGAAAATAAGGAACCGGAATAAACCCGCAGGTGCCGCCACCACACGGCAAATATCCTCGTAAAGAAGCCGGGAACGGGGACCTTATTCATGGAGAGCCCTCCCGGTGGTTTTCAAAAATACATCTTCCAAATTGGACTGCCGGAGATAAAAATCCCCGGGTCTCAAAGGACTGGCTATCTCTTCTAGCTGGGTTGTGGAATCGGCGTAGAATAGAGTTCGATCGTTGGCCACCTCCCGGCGGATAGGCCCGGTGTAGGAAATCCGGTCGACGGCGTCCCGGTGGATGATTTCCAGGACATAACCCTCGATATGGTCTTTCACCAACCCATAGGGGGGCCCTTCTAAAACTTGTATGCCCTTATCCATGATCACCAGCCGGTCGCAAAGCTGGAAGGCCTCTTCCATATAGTGGGTTGTGAGTATGATGGTCATGCCCTCTTTCTTCAGAAGTCGCAATTTATCCCAAATCAGATGTCTCACTTGGGGATCTAACCCTGTGGTGGGTTCATCTAAAATAAGGAGTCTTGGGTTGTTCAAAAGGGACCGGGCGATGATGAGCCGCCGCCGCATTCCCCCGGAAATTTCCCTAATTTTCGCCTTTTTTTTCTCCCCCAACTCCATAAAGTCCAGAAGTTCATGAATCCGGGGAAGGGCTTTTTTTTTGGAAAGGCCGTAGAATTTACTATACACCAGGAGATTTTCCACCACATCCAGTTCCACGTCCAGGTTGTCATCCTGGGGAACAATTCCGGTAAGAAACTTTATTTCCAACTCCTGATGAGCGGGATCAAAGCCAAAGATATCGATGGTTCCCTGGTCCTGATCCCTGAGGGAGCGGTTATAAAGCATCCTCATCATGCTGGACTTCCCTGCTCCGTTCGGACCTAAAAGTCCAAAGCATTGGGATTGGGGAACCGAAAAACTCAAGCCCTTTACCGCTTGAAATCCCCCCTGATAAGTTTTATAAACATTCTTCACCGTGACCGCTGGATCATTCATGGTAACAAGATAAAACATCCGTTTGAAAAATACCAGAATTCCTTAGAACCTCAGGGTATGATTTTCGGGGAACGCCAACCGGCGGCTCCATGGGAGCAAATATTCTAATACCCGGTCCAAAAGTAACCGACCCCGGAGGGTGAGCACAAAAAAATCCGATAAGAGAACCGAATCTTCCATCCACCCTTTTTCCTGCAAATCCGGCCATAGTCCTTTCCAATCCGTTCGCAGATCAATCCCAAACCGAGTTTGTAACCGCGCCCAGGACACCCCTTCCGATGTCCGAAGACCAGTGATCAAATGCTCTAAAAAAAAGGAACGGTCACTTAAAACCTCCTTTTCAGCGGGCACACCTGAAAGATAATCAAAAAGTTTAGGGTTGGAAGTTCGAACAGGACCACCCACAGAATCATCCCAAAGGGTACCCTGGGCTCCCGGACCAATTCCGGCATAGGGATCCAGTCTCCAATAAACTTGATTGTGGCGACTTTCCCCTCCAGGCAGGGCAAAATTAGAAATTTCGTACCAACGATATCCCCTAATTTCCAATTCTGCCTTGGCCTTAAGCCAAAGCTCGTCGGCTAAACCCGGGGGGGGGAGAGTAACCGCTCTTTTCTTAACCAATTCTTCCAGGGGGGTTCCCGCTTCCATGGTCAGGGAATAAAGGGATACGTGATCGGGGTTAAAAGCCAGCAAAGTATCCATATCGCCTTTCAGATCATCCCAGGTCTGACCCGGTAGGCCGGTCATGATATCCAGGCTGAAGCGCCCCTTCCAGGTGATCCTTATGAGTTCCAAAGCCTCCAGTGTTCGGGTCCTGTAGGCTCTGCGCCCCAAGGTATGGAGCACCTCATCCTTCAGGGACTGAACCCCCACAGAAAGCCGGGTAATTCCGCCTTTTTCCAGAATGTGTAAAAATTCGGGGGTAATGCCCTCCGGGTTAGCCTCGATGCTCCCCTCCCACGAAGGAACCCCTACAATTTCCTTAATTCCCTGTAATAACCTATCCAGAAGGTCAGGAGCCAAGGCCGACGGGGTCCCGCCACCTAGGTAGAGGGTACGAAACTCCGCTACCTGAAAATAGCCATCCTTGCCGTCAGCCAGGGTCTTGAGTTCCTTTAGAAGCGCATCCACCAACCTGGTCTGCAAACTCCGGGACCGGGTGGTCTCGAAGTAAAAATCACAGTACCGGCATCTATATTCACAAAAAGGGATGTGTACATAAAGTGACCATCCCGGTGTTTTCCCCAAGTTATCCACAAGCACCTGTTTCCTTTTGACCCTACACCCGGGAAAATTCCCGATCTCCCCAGTCAGCCCAAGCGACCAGTTCTTCCCGAAGCTCCTGGATCACAGGATCTTTTTCCAGGGAAGGATGAAATTCCTCATAGTCAGAAATGATGGTGCGCCCCCGTTCTGTGTCCCGACTCCTGGATTTCTCCACTCCTTGGATAATGATGTCAAATATCTCCATAAAAGCGGTAAAAACCCGATTGACACCCTTATTTTCAGGATGGAAGTGCTTAAAAACAACTTGAAGTAGGAGGTCTGACCCCCGATTTTCCCGATAGGAGAGAACTTTTTCGAATAATCCCACAAACCTTAAAAGGTTTTCATAGGAGCTTAGGGCAAAAATTCTGTCTTTCTCGCTGAGTCGATTTGCCCCGATACCTGACCAGTCCTTCTGAGTATAAAATTCTTTTCCACAAAGTTCCCCGAGTTTTTCCCAAGTTTTCCACACATTATCCACAATCGACGGGCGAAAAGGATCGAGGGCAAAGGATTGTCTCCGGGCCTTATCCCGGGAAAGGTACTTTTTCCGGTTACGAAATAGGGCATAAAGGTTTTCCGACAGTGCCCACCCCGGGATAACCCGGTTTTCCACAGGGTTATCCCCAGCTAGGATCAAGGAGAAGGGTAACTCCATGCGCTGAGGGGACAATGTTACCCCTGTGGCCACCAAGGTATAGGGGGATAGGGAAAAGTCACAGGGGAATTTTACATTCACCCCAAGACCGAAAAACTGCCCTTCTCCAGGGCGGATTTCCTGATCTGGAACCCGTCCTGTATGGTTGGATCCTACATTGGCCCCATAACCTATATTTCCACCGCCTTGGGGCCAATAGGCTGCGATCACCAAACTCTGATGATGCATCCCTACGAAAGGTCCCAGTAAACTGGCGGTAACCTCCCCCTCTCCCACGGAGGTGTTCGGACCCAAAAGACTGTGGGTCACCAAGGCCTGGCGCTCCGCACCGGAGTACTCCAAAAGTACCGAGGAGTAAATCTGTGCTCCGGAGTCCAGGTGAACTCCCCATTGAAGGACTGAATCCCTCACCAGGACACCGGGGCCAATAATCACCGGTTCCTCCAGGGTAGAAATGAGACAGGTGTTTTTTAATTCCATCACCCGGGAACACCGGCTTCCCGGTCCCACAAAAACTTGGTCGTAGCCCCCGCCCTCAAGTATGGAGGATTCTCCTATGACTGAATATTCCCAGGTGATGGCTTTATTTATGGTTTTAATTTTTTCCTGAAGGTCTTTGGAATGAAGAGCCAGGATGAATTCTTCCATCGTAGCTTCGGAGCTCAGAGGGACTTCCCGACCGGGAGTTTCCAAACCGGCCTTAAATTCCCCACCCAAACTGTAAACCGTGGGCTGGGAGCAATTCACTTCGCAGCCCCGCAATTGGGCATTTTTTAACACCATTGTCCTGCGTAAAAGGGTGACACGGTCCACCATAGCACCCTTATCTATTTCGCAATCTTCCAAAGTAGAGTTCCAAATGCCTCCGGTGACTGAGCATCCGAGAATTACTTTCCCCAAGAACCGATTTCCGTGCACCAGGGTTGGGTCGAAATCCAGAGAGACTTTTATGTCCTCCCAGTGGGCGCACCAGTTCCCCTGATTTTCCAGAATCTGCCTTTCGACAGAATCCAAAAATCGAATCTGGAGGCCGAAAAGGCCGCTACCGAGGGTCAGTCGTCCCTGGAGCCCCTCAATTATTCCCACAAGTAATTCATTATCCCAGGACATAGGGCCTCCAAGACTCAATAATACCCCGGAGAATTTGACAAAGCCTAGGGGGGGGGATAAACTTCCCTTAGAAGGTAATCTTATGAAATCAATAATGACTCTCTTAAGTTTTAGTATCCTCGCACTGGTTTTCAGTTGCCAACCCTCTCAGGTTGAGAAAAAACCCCTCACCCCCCCCCCTCCTGTCTATAAGGATGGGATCTATTCCGCCTCCTATGATGAACCCAATAATCAAGGTTGGAAAGGATTTTTAGAGGTACAGGTCAGGGATAAAATGATAGTCTCTGCCAATTTCGACTATATTTCCAAAACCGGAGCTCTCCTATCCCAGGACCAAGCCTACGCAGACAATATGAAAAAAACCTCAGGGATCACCCCCTCGGACGCAGCACGGGCGCTTTTGGATTCCCTGGTGGACTCCCAGACTGCGGAGGTCGCCGTAATTCCGGGAGCAAAGGAAATTAGCGAGACCTTTAAAGCCCTCAGCCAAGCCGCTCTCACTAAAGCAGCCCAAGGGGATACATCACCCACCCTGCTCCCCCAGACAGATAAAGCGCCTGTGGTTACTCCCTGAACATGAAGTTTCAGGACGCTTATAATCTGGCTATGGAAGCCCGTTCCCGAGCTTATGCCCCTTATTCCCATTTTCAAGTGGGGGCAGCCTTAAAACTTCGGGGAGTGGATCAGCCCGTAGCTGGGTGCAACGTGGAAAATGCCAGTTACGGAGGCACCATTTGCGCGGAGCGATCCGCCGTGGTGTCCGCTATCTCCCAGTACGGCAAACGAGAATTGGAATATATTTTGGTGCTCACCGGCACCACACCGGCTAGTCAGCCCTGCGCTTTTTGTCTGGGCGTACTGGCGGAATTCGCTGGGCCTGAACTTCCCATTATCCTGGCGAATGAAAAAGGGATAGACCGAGTGACGGCCTTGGGGGATTTTCTACCGACCACATTTAAGCTTTAGTCTGCCTCTAGAGCATCTATGATCATCTATGATCAAATGTTCCCACAGGGGAACACCAGCATCACCAAGGATTCATGTCTCAGTGGAAAATTCAATCTCTCCTTTAGCCTCTCTTTTGACTCATCTCTCATTGAACCGAATTTGGTCCAAAATGGGCATCCTCAAGGTTTTAATGATGGGAAATACCGAGGCTAAAAGGGGAACCGATAGACCGATGACCCCAGCAAGAAGAAAGAGACCAGGACTCAGACGAATCATCACCGAAACCGAGGTGGTCAGACCTGGAGGAGGTGGCATGGGAACCCCCCCCATAAAGGTGATTATTAACACTAATATCCCCGAGAATCCGTAGGCCCCCAAGGTTCCGGCAAACCCGAGGACGAGTCCCTCCAGAACCATCATCCGGGCGATGGAAGTATTGGGAGCTCCAAAGCTTCTTAAGGTTCCTACTTCCGTGATCCTCTCAAAAAATGCCATGAGAAGGGCATTAAAAGTGGAGAAGAAGGAAACCAATGTTACGATAAAGAGCATGATCCGGAAGTATCCGCCGTAAAACTCCACCACCTGAAGGTAATATCCCGCGTGATCCTGCCACGAGGTCACCTCCAAGTTCCACCCCAGAGCCGCGCTTTTTGTTCGGATGGCTTCCATGGTTTCCGCAAGACGATTTTCATCCTTCAAAAGGATAATTAGCTCCTGGACACCGGAGAAACCCGTGAGGCCTTTTGCAGTCTCCAAGGGAACCCTCAGAATCCTTGCGTCAAAATCCTGAGAGTAACTTCCTATGACACCCTGGGTTCTCAACATAAGGACATTCTGTTCTCCTTGCGGGGTAATGGTGGAAAGGTAGAAGTCCGCTTTCGGTTCAAGTTTCAGGTTTTGAGCCAAGGTCTTTCCGATCTCGGCCCCCAGGGGATCCCGGACACTTAAGTCCCGGCCGGATTTATAAGTAAAAAAAGTATTTATAATATTCTCTTTTTCTGGTAGAACTCCCCGAACTTCCACTAAGGAGCTCCCACCGGGACCCGCGTCTACCACTCCCCAGAAAATCTGATGGGGCGAGACGACCGCTACCCCTGGAAGGTTTTCCAGAAAGGCCGTGAGCCCCTGAAGGTCCGCAAGGGCACTGTTGTAGGGATCCGAATCCCGGAATTTACGGTATCCTTCTGGGTATATTTGGATATGACCCAACTGACTGCGAATTAAAGATTCCTTGAGTCCCCAGTAGTTGTATTCATAATACCCTCCGAGGATCATTAAGGCCGTGAGGCCAACGGATATGGTTAACAGGGTTAACACCGTTCTTTTTGTATTTCGACCGAGATTTTTCACGGCCATGGCCATTTCATTCATGATGACTCCTAAAATGACTTCTTCCATCCAGCCTGGACTTGATAGTACCAGACGAAGGGAACCGCAGAAAACTCATGGCGGGAACCCGGGAGGGGCAATCGTCCTTCCGCAACCAAAAACAGCCCCCAGGAGGATTGCCAGCTAACTCGGCCTTGGGTTAAAAAATCTCGGGGGGCTGACCAGATGAGTGATAAACCCGCCTCCAAACCTGGTACCACATCCGGAACCATTTCCCAGTGAAGCGCTCCATACCACAGGGAATTTTCCAAAAACCTGAATCCTGTCATGAACTCTTCATAGCTTTTCATTGCCAAGGGGACCATAGGGCCCTCTAGACCCTGAAGGGCTTGTGAAAGTTTGTTAAAATCCTCCCATTCCTCGGTATTCAAGCCCTGGAGGTTGCCCGCAAACTCACCGTAAAGGGTTCCCAGGTTCATCCCCAGATCCCAGGAAACCCCTAAAACGCCCTGGAGGGATCCGGAGTTCTTTTTTTTAAACTCTACGGAGGGAACAGATGCCTTCCAAACCCAAGGCTTCGACCAGAGGACTCCTTCAAAATAAACGATAGCCCTATCTCCCACTCCCGATTGTAGATAACCGGAACACCAATAATCCCCATCCCATGCCCCGGAGAAACCCATATCCACCATCCCAAGAGTTCCAGTGTATTCCAGGATTCCTAGGGAATTACCCATTAAAAGCCTCTCTTGAGGATTCCAGAAATCATGGACCAGGAATTCTCCGGGAACCCAGGTGCCGGAGAAATTCCCCAAGGGAGTGAAAAATCCCAAGGAGCCTTGGATCACATTTTTTTTGAACAGCCGATCTTGAAGGTTCCCAATTTTAAAGACTTTTCCCGGAGACCGAATTTCCTTGGTTTTTTTGAACTTAAGACTCCAAAACGATTCAGGATCCTGAATCGTTAAATCGAATCCCTCCAGGGAAAAGTCCACAGTATTTTGCCAAGTCTCCCAATAACCCCGAGTATCCACCCTGGTGAAAACCCAAGGGTGGACCCAGAACTCTAAATCAATTTTCTGTTGGAACCGGAGTTCCCTCTCCCGTATACCCAGAATGTTTTGCGGATTGAAGGGGCTATCACTCCGGATCATTCCCCCCTCAGACTCCAGTTCAAAGATGTAATGAAGGGTGGGAACGATCTGAGATTCCTGATCCTGGGTAGCGGTTTGCAGAAAATCGTAGTCTTCAGCCCCTAAAGGTAAGAAGAATAGACTTAGGTGAAAAAGGAAACTTGGTAAAAAAAATTTGAAGTTCACGGGATTTTACCGAAGCCGGTACGGGTAAAATATTGGTTGCCCAGACGGATTTTTTTGTAGCCCCCAAGTTGAACCCAGGTTTCTTGGTGATTCAACTCATTGATAATCCGGAATCCAAGTACCATTTCCCGACCTTCCACAGTACCATATTTTTCATAAAGTATACTCTTGGACAATTGACCTGAGTCGGAATAAAATTCCGCTTTACGGGGTTTGTAAACTCCAGGTTCCAAAATTAGCCTCACCCGAGGGAAGGAAACATCGGACTGGGATTTTTTTTGAAGTTCCAAAACCACTTCACCCTCTTTCTCTTCACCGGTGCGAATATCGTACTGGAGACTGAATGAAACCCTGGTAATGTCTCCTGCAGCAGCTTGACCGAAAAGCATCTGCTGTGGACTGATCCGCAAGGGGGAATTCATCCCCCGGTCCATAAGCCAAAATCCACCGGCACCCACCAGGACCCTGCGATTCTCGTACCTCTCGGGTGTGAGGTATTTCACAGCCACTGTTAAGGGGTCCTGGGGTTTAACGAAAACCCGCATGGAGGCGGTAGACTCTTGTTCCTGCTCTTTTAATGCGTAGTCGAAGGAAAATCCATCGTCGGAAAAAGCTCTGAATTTCTCAGAACTCAAAAGGACAAGGTTCCAATCCTGGGCACTAAGCCCTGAAATACTCGCTAGCAATACAAAGATGAAAGTGGAAATATATTTATTCATAGGTATATTCTCTTTAATTCCTCAGGAAGATAATTGATTTATAATGGGTTCTTTATGGGTGCTCAGACCAATGGCCTGTCCTGTGATGAGGGTTACGGCGGCTATAATGATTCCTGATATGGAAATACTTGCGAGATCCCAGGTGTAAAAAAGCCGTATGCCGTCCTTCACCGTCGGTGGTGGGTCCAGGTACCAGCCCCCTGACTGATTGACCGCCATTCCCAAAACAGAGGCAAGGACTGTCCCCACTCCAAAAGCGCTCAAGGATAGAAAAAGGCATTCCCAAAAAATAAGCCTTTGCAAATGAGCCCCGGGAGCGCCAAAGGACCTTATGGTACCGATCTCCTTTTTCCGTTCCAAAAAAGACATTACCAGGGAGTTGGCGATGGAAAAAAGAACAGAAAGACAGATTACAATCAAGATAAATTGGAAATTACTGGAATAGATACCTTTTACCGCGGTAAAATAGGACTGGGAGTCCTTATAATCATACCAATTATAATCCTGACCCGGATACAAGCTTTCAAGGATTACTTTAGCATCATCCAGGGACACCCCTGTATTCACATGTAGGTGGAGGGAGGAAAAATCCACTTCCCAGGAAAAACCCGAGAGGGGTATCTCCTGGTAAAATCGGTCAAGATCCGTACTCACAGTGGATTCTATCCGATCGACAGAGAGGGAGAATCCCTGATCCAGAGCAAAGCCCGAAAGAATGGCACCAGGTTGAATTCCCAGGTTCTGGGCCAGAAGTGGGCCGGTCTGAATCCTGTAACCTTTCTTTTCAATTTCGCCAAAACTCCGAAAAACCGCCTCCGCCTCCACATCCAGGACAACTCCGGTGAAAATCCCGCTCTTTTCTTCGGTTCCCAAAATTCCCGAGAGGTCCCTACGATAGACCCAATCGGAAAAAACTCCTGAATCTTTTAATCTCTGGGCTTGGGCAACGCCAAGAAAGGGTCCGTTTTCTTTTTTTTTGATCCACAGGTGTCCCTCTTGGCGGATCAGGTCCCTTTCAATCCCCTGGAACATGGCTTGATAGAATCCACCCACTAATTGGATGACCATGACACTGACCACCATGATGGCCAAAGTCGTCAGAGTCCTTAACCCGTGACGGGAGAGATTCCGGGCTGCAAATCCAATTTCTAAGAACCTCATGAAAGAAGCCTGCCGTCTTCTATGCGGATTATGCGCTTAGCCCGGTCCATGATTTTGGGATCATGGGTAGAAAATACGAAAGTGGTTCCATACTGTTGGTTGAGTTTCACCATAAGATCCATGATCTGAGCACCGGTTTCATGGTCCAGATTAGCCGTCGGTTCGTCTGCAAAAACCACCTGGGGATTGTTGATCAGCGCCCGGGCTATGGCGACGCGCTGTCTCTGCCCGCCCGATAGCTGGGTCGGCCTTTTTTTTGCCTGGGATTCCATGCCGATATCCGCCAGTAATTGGTGAATTCTATTCTGATTCTTTCTGGCTTCGGGATAAAACTGACAGGGATATTCAATGTTTTCATATACTGAAAGTACGGGAATGAGATTGAAAGATTGAAAGATGAACCCAATTTGAAGATTCCTAGCCCGGGCCAGTTCCTTAGGACTTGTCGTTTTAAGATCCCGGCCTAAGAGTTCCACTTTGCCCTCGGTGGGGTTGTCCATTCCCGCGCCCAAATGAAGTAGAGTCGACTTTCCGCTCCCCGAAGGCCCCACTATGGCGGTGAATTCCCCCATGGCAATGGAAAAACTGACACCCCGGAGAGCATCGATTCGAGTCTCCCCCAATTGGTAGGATTTCTTTACGTCTTGGTATTTTAAGACTTCATTCATGGAGGGTTACTTCCTCAACTTGGTTTTTAGCGATGCCAACCGGTCCAAAAGATTTGGAGATCCAGCCTCGGGTAACTCCTGGGCTAGTCTCTCCACCTGGGCCAAGTAGAGGGGGTTTTTATAGTTTTCCGCCAGGTTCAAATAGGATTCCAGGAGGAGGGACTTTTCAGCTGGTTCTAGCATCCCCCCCCCATTCAAAAAGGACTCCACTTGCCTGACATCCTCTTCGACCTGGGTATTCACACCTAATATGTCAGGAAAGTTGCTGTAGGTGATGCTTCTCCAAAGGTTCAGCTGAATTTCCTGGGGGAATTCTGTGGCAATACGGTCAAATTCACCTATTCCCTTCCTGACAAACTGGAGTTTTTCTTCGATTTTATCTGTACGTCCACCGAGACTGCAAAGTGCCGTGGCGTAGTAGATCGAGGCCATTGGCTGGTTACTCAACAAGTTTTTTTGAGCTTCATAATTTGTAACAACCCAAAGCATATCAGCTCTCTCAAGATACTGGAGGAATAGAATTCTGTTCCAATCATCCACTCCCAAGTCTCCGGACTCATGTTTCACCATTAAGGCTTTTAATTCCGGACTTAGGAGCTTTTCTGCGCAACTCAGGAACATCAAACTTGATAGCCCCACTAAAAACAGGATTGTTTTTTTCATTTACATCTCCAAAAATATTTCAATTTCTTTTTTAACCGAAGGGTCCTGGGCAATTTTCAGGGCCGTTCTGGCTAAACCCAGACTCAGGTTTATGGAATTCTTTTTTCTCAGAAGCTGAGCCTTGGTGAGAAATATATGTGCGGGATCGTAGAGGTTATCAAAAATTTTAGGATCTTTTTTATACCTTATCAGTAGAAAGTCCAAGTCTTGGTCAGCAGTCTGATCCCGATTGAACATATCTGGAAGTCCCATGCAATTTTGATATCGGATTCGTCGGACCACCAAGTCTTCGGGAGCTTCCTCTACAGCCAGATCCAACTCCTCCAAGGCCTTTTGCACCCCATCGATCTTCTCCAATACATTTTCCGAGTCTCTGGCGAGCAGATTCCAACTGGACCCGAGATAAGCCCTGGCTATGGGACGGGGAAATTTTCGATAAATTTCGGTCCAGAGGTCTATGGAATCTCTAGCTTGGACAGAGTCCCCCATCAGCACCGCATCGTGAACCAATCTTCCATAATTTTCCCAAATCGAATAATCCTCTGGACTTGCTTCAGCATTCTTTTTGGCCTCCTGGAGAGAGGTAATCCCCTGTGCCCCCAGACTTCCCTGAAATCCGAGAAGAAGAAGACAAACCAGAGTTCCCTGGAAAACTTTTTTATTCATGACTTTCCCCTTTAATAGCTAATAAATTTCAGTCTTTAACTCAAATAAAAATCCATGGATTTTTTGTTCGTCTCTAGAACCTTTATAACCGAAGACGAAACTCAGACCGATGGGATCGGAAAAATAAAAATCCACCCCTCCACCGTAGGACCATTTGAACTGGGGATAGTTCCCTGTACTTTCCAAACGCATCATTTGATCCGTGAATACAAGGGGCCTAATAACGAGACTCGTGAACCCCAAGGGGACCTCGGGGATTAATTGCAACAGTGCTTGAACTCGGCTCACCCCCAGGGCGTTCCCTTGGAATAATTTTCCCGGATATCGGAATCCCTGGGAAGAAAGGCGAGCGGGTGCGGGGACAGCTCCCAGGATTAATCCCCCAATTCCTGACTGGGTCAGCATTAGCCAAGACCAGGGACTCCAGAGTATCCGTTCCGAGACACCCCATCCCCAATTTTCATCCCCTGTGGAAAACCAACTTTTGTAGGTTCTAACTTTTAAGCCACCAGCATACTTCGGTAACAGGGCCCACGCTTGGGGAAGTCCCGCTTCCAATTCGGTTTTAATACCATAGAGATCCTCTCCACTCAAGCCATCTAAAAGCAGGAACTCTTCTCTACGTTGGGGTTCATTTACGGTGATGGCACCTTCGGAAGGAAACTTCCACAGGTTTCCTGAAGCTGAAGCCCGGGTTTCCAAGTAGGGACCCCACCTTTTAAGAAGGCCACCCTGAAGTTGAATATCCTCCCTCAAGTACCCACCGAGATCTTCAATCCACTGGTGTTTAACACCAAAGGCTCCCCCGAAGGGGAAGCTCCCCAGGTTCCAATCTTCATAAGACACACTCTGCTCGGTAAGACCCAAAGTTCCCTGGGATCTCTCCCCGGAGCCGAAGACGTTTCGATGTATCACCGTTATGTCCCAAGGCCAGAAACTAAAACCGAAAGGGAATCCACCCACGGCGTCAATCACAATACGATCCCCTCCCTTTGTAAGAGGTATATTGTAGATTTCCAGGGAATAAAAAGGATTCCCAGCCCTCAGGAATTTCTCTTGGAAATCCGCTATTTCCTTCCATTGAGCCGGAGTGAACTTATCCCCCACTTGGAAAAACAAGAGGTCGTGAAATATTTTCTCCTTCAATTCCTGGGATAAATTAAATTTGATTTCTTGAACTACAACTTCTTGAACCAAAGGCTCTTGGGAATCCAAAAATTCCAGCCACATTTCGTCGTTTTCTTGAGCAGTTCCCAGGACCGCAAGGGTCAATAAAAAGGAAACAAAAACATTTTTTATCATGGTTTACCGTCACTTACCGCTAGCCATTTGGTTACTTCATCGCCCAAGCCAGGGAGGTTTCCTAATTTTGATACCCGTTCCAAAGACTCTGGGTGATCGTAAGATTCTCTAATCTGAGGTTCCAGGGTTTGCCAAAGATCCTCTCGGGCGAGGTCTGCCATAAGAACCTGGGAAAAATAGTCATTTTCCTGCATTAGCCCCCCCAAAAAGCCTTCGTCCTCCCAGACACCTAAGGCATTGAATCCTGGGAAATGAATTCCTGGAATCATCCCGGCAAAGGCGTTGGATGCTTCGGTAGACTGGGAAGAATAAAAAGACACGAAAGGAATCCCCCGCTGAAGTGCCATGGTACCCAGGGTTCCATAAGGAACCATAAGTCCTACAAAAAGAGATCGCGAAAGAATATCATCCAAATCTTCCCTGGAAAGCCAGGAACTTACTTGAATTCGATCTTGAATTTCCTGTGGCCAACAGAGGTTAAAGGGATCAATGATTTGGACTTTCTGATGAGGAAAAGTTTCAATGATTTTGATAAGAAGTGAACCCCATAATTTTTCAAGGATCTTCCTATCAATTGAAAATTCAAAAAACCGGCTCAAGCCCAGAAGAATGAACTCGGGATTTTTCCTGGGATGTTCCTCAGGGAACAAATTTTTATAGTATCTAACCCCCTCGGTACCCCCATGGATATTCAAGGGAACCGGCCTAAAAATTTCAATCGACCGGGGAACTGTGGAAAGCTGGAGTTCCATTCTCAAGGGAACAAATTTCCTAAGGTAGTAGACTAACCTATGGGTCAGGGGGAGTCCTTCAGTTTTTCTCTTTAACCCCTCCTGGGCAGCTGTCAAATAATCCATCCTCATCATAGGATCTCTAAAAAAGGAAGAGAAATAATCGATGAACCCCAACCGGGTACCATCTTGGACGTACTGATTTAAATCCGATTCCAGGATCTGTTTTTCCGCCGGTGTGACATTGGTTTCCAAAAGGAAACTATTCCAATCTATCACCATGACTATGGAATTTTTTGTGAAAATTTCCTTTAAAAAATCTCGTCTTTCGGGAAATTTGGACTGTGAGAGATCGTGGGTGGATTTTTTTCCCTGGAAAAGAACCCCGGCAGTACTAAGTTCCCGATGAATAAGTAGCTCCGGTTCCCAATTCTGGATCCCAAGGTTTATCAACTGTTGAACAATGTAAGTAACCTCTCCGGTACTCCGTCGACTCAACCCCAAAAAGAGCACCCGATTCATGCAGGTTGTCCTGTTAATAGAGCTTCACCGGTTTCCACCGAAGCCAGGGGATTCCAACCCATGACTAGTCCTTTTATGACCTTACCAAATCCTAGATCCAGGTAGGACATCTGATTCCCCCTGTGACTGAGTTCCACAAGACTTCTGTGCCAATAGACCGGTGCAATCAAATGAGATAACCACTCTGATTTTATTTTTTCAGGTGTATCCAGCAGTCCGCTCCCCTGGGTGGACCAGAGCGGAATCTGGGGAGGTAGAAAGTTCAAGGTTTCAATTTTTTCTTTCAACGCCTGATCGAAAGCTCCTACTAGGGGAGAATGGCAGCCGTTCCCTACCTGGAGTCTCACCAGCTTCAACTTTCTCCTGTCTGCAAGTTCCTGAAGTAAGGGAAAAGCATCCATCAGGAACGAAACAACTATCTGGTCCGGGGTGTTAAAATTTGCCCCGTAAACCCCGGTGATTTCTTCCATTTCCTGAAGGTAAGAAGACACATCAGGCCCCAGTATCGCAGCCATCTCGGAGCTTGCCTCCTGCTTATTCTTTTCAAAACACTCACCCCGGAAGTTTATAAAATCCAGACCTTGGTCCAAGGACAGGGAACCTGACAAGATCGTAGAGATCAGCTGCCCGAGACTATGACCCATAAACAGGTCTGCTTCCTTGCCGTTCTCTTTCAGAGTTTGATACAGGGACCACGTCAGGGCAAAAAGAACCCTGTGACTCACCAGGGCATTCTGGCTAAGGCTCATCCGGCGACCGCCCCAGGTGTAGGAGGAAATATCCTCTCCCATTATCCTGGAAATTTCCTGAAACTGCTGCTTAAACTGCGGATTTTTATCGTAGAGGGTTTTGCCCACCCCAGGCTTCAAACTACCTTGACCACTGCAAAGGAATACATTTTTCACGCTTGAACTCCCACTTTTTTTAAATAACCAGAAATAGTCCTTCTGGCAAAAGGGTGAGATTTCATCCTTTCCCAGACAGTCGTAGTGGTTTCAGTGAGGATCTTAGGTATGGAAAGTTCCATTAAGTAACTTTCTTGGTGAAATTCCTGATCCATAAAAGGTCCGGATTTTTCCATGAGACCCATTTTCCTGTACAAGGGAACCGCCGAACCCAGGGCATCGGTATAAAGAGTGTGTATTCGTAAAAACAAACATTTTACAATAAAAAGCTGTATCAGCAATTCCAAAATCCTGGCTTTTCCCGGGCCATTTTCCAAAATAGCTAAACGGCCCACTTCACCGATGCGCACTCCGGAACCGCGGACTCCAGGGGTAAAAGGAATGAAACTTTCCAGCGGAAGATTATGGGAGGATCCCTTGGCCCAAACAAGTCTAATGGTCCCCACAGGTTTTTGAGTTCGGGTATCCAGCACCACGGCGGCAAAGGTTCGTTCACCGTGGAGTTCATACTCCTCACGAATATTTTTTTCAAAGACTTCAGGGGTTTCCCCCTCTCGGTGCCTGATCTGGGAATAACCTTGGCACAAGGCTTTAAAGAACAGATCCCGATCCCCATCGGTAACCACTTCTTTGGCCACATAGGATCCGGAAGAGGCCCCGAAGCCCCTCAAGGAACCGAAGGCTGCTTTTATATTCCTGCGCTGGTCTAAGGGAGTGAAAATCATAGCCACCAGGGTCCAATACCATTCCACCAGCAAATCTGCGGCAAATATGGACAGGGGGACTGTAATCCCTGTGATCACCAGGGGAACCCAGATGTAGGTGGAGGAAGGAAAGAGCCTCAGGGAAAACCACAGGGCAAGTCCATACCCCAGGGACATGATGACTGCTGTGGCAAGATGACTCTCCCGGAGATCTTTTTTCCACCGGCGATATTTCTGCAAAGTCCATGGTTTCCCTGTGATAACACCCTGGAATGATACCAAAAATAAAACACCGTAAAAAAGTGTTCCCGTAAAAGGGACAATATTTTTAAAACCCAGAAAGTAATAGATAATATTGATACCTATATATATGATAAAAAAAGCAAGATCCAAAACCTGAATATCCTTGAAAGCCCATTCATAAATCACCACCAATCCGTAGAGGGCTAAAACCGTGACGATGTAGAGATCCATGGGTAAAAAAAACAACCCCACAATAGTAGCGACAAAAACAACCAGACTTTTAATCATTTTTCAACTCCGCACTGATGCTCTGTAATATCCCAAGTTGTTGAATGTTCCATCCGTTCTCTTTCATGGCCGCATTAAAAAGATCTTGCCAGAGTTCCGGATCCATGTCCCAGTGTTCCACTTGGAAAAACTTGTTCACCCTCTCTGTGGGTTGTTTCATCTGTAACCACTGGCCTAAGAGAACTAAATCCTGATAACCCACAGCCCGGAGATCTGTAAAAAAGGAGGGGAGTGTCAGAAAGGTCGAACATCGAATGGTCCTAGCTACGGAGTTTTTTGGTGCCTGGCTTACTGCTTTGTTTAACAAGTCGCTCCCTTCTTTGACCCTGTCGACTTTTTCGAACACGTTGTCTGTTTTCAAAGCTTCAATAGATACGGCAGATCCCATCCAAGCTTCCAATTCCGGATCTTCCGGGAATCCTCTTTCCTTCCAGGCATTCAATAGGGCAATGGGGACGGTAGTGGCGCCCCGAAGGATCTCAGAAGTTATCTTATCTTTTAACAAAGCTATATCAGGATTCTTCACTGGATCAGAATCACGGGTGAGTATGGTCGTTCCCCACAGGAGAACCGAAGCGGAGTCCTCAACAGTAGGAAAGTCTCCCCACTGAAGATTATTGAATTCTTCAGGGAGATTCGTCCATTTCCAAGGGGTCAAGGGAGATGTTAAATAATGATGGTCATTCAAATAGCGAAAAACACCCAGGGCTTTAGGTCCCCAGCCCAGGGGATCAGGCAGGACTTTCGCAGCTCTAAATGCATTTTCAAAGGCTGTTTCCCCTGGGGTAAGCTTGGACATTTGAGTCTTTTCATCGGACTGTTTCAGCCAACTAACTAGAAACAAGCCATATCCTCCAACAACCAATAGGGCAAGAACAATTGCGGCCATTACTCTCGAAGGTTTTTTAACATTGTGGGAATCCACCTTGAACGTCCTTAATAAAAGTAGTAATCAAGTCTTGAACCCAGTCCGGAAGTCTCATAAGAAGTTTTCCATCCCGAACACAGGCTACTTCAGTGGTGCCCTGGGCGTAAACCGCAGGACTTTTCAGAGCACTGATCCGGTGCTCAAAAATCAATCTGGAGGCTTCCACAGCCCTGATTCGACCTTGGGACCGAACCTTGGTTCCAAAGGTGACTGGTTTTTTATAATGTACTTCGCTCCTGGTTACCACGAAGCCAAGATCTTCTGCCTCGAAACGGGGAACACAAAGGCCTGCTCTTTCAGCAATCGCAAACCTTCCCATTTCAAACCAGGACAGATAAAACATATTGTTTACAATCTTATAGCTGTCCACTTCGAAAAATCTCGGTTCCAAAATGGTATCTATCCATTGGCTCATACTTTGGACAACCAGACCCCCCCGGCCATTCCCCCAGGTGCTGCTCCCACCACTGCTACGCTCTCCAGAGCCTCTTGTGTTTTAATACCGGGGACCTGGCCTTCCTGATGAAACCAGGCAAAGAGTGCCATACTCAGAAAAGGATTAACTCCGGGAACATACCCAAATATTTCCGAAGGCGCACCCAAAGAGGCCTTTGGCCATACTGAACGAAGTGCCTGGGTTTCTAAAGACCAGTCCACTTTCAGTCCATTGCCCTCCCCGGCTACATAGGAGGGCTTACCATGGGTTTTTGATAGCTTCTCTAATACTGAAATCAAGGGATTCTTAGCCATCCCATAGGTACCGGGGAACCCGGGTGTTCCCTGGAGTTCCACCGATTCAAGACGGCAGTAGGCCTTTCCTCCCCGTGCTTTCACTTTGGACAGAGGTTCTAGTACAAAGAATACCCCCGCTTCCCCCAGGACATTACCGTCGCTGAGGTCACTATAAGGCAACTGAACCTGGGACTTTGAAAGGTATCCAATGTCAGCCAAAGCTTTATGGTAAGCATGGGAATATTCACTCGTAGCCCCCACGAGGACCGCATCACAGCGACCGGATCGCAGAAGTTGCCGTGCCAGTTTCAAGGTTGCAAAGGGTGATGAATTCCCTTGAGCAATGACTGTCGTATACCCCTTGATATTGAGTTCAATGGAAACGTAGCCCAAGTGGGCATTCACCACAGTGTTGGGGAAAACATTGGCGTCGGCCATTCGGACACCCTTTTCCAAAACCTGGGTGTAAAAATCCGAAACAGATTCCAGGGCTCCTGTTCCAGTGGCGGATAAAAGTCCGATACGGTGGGTATTTCCCGCATTGACTTTGAGACCAGAATCACTCAAGGCCTCCGCAGCGGCCAAAGTCGCAAGACGACAAATCTGATCCATCTTCCGGTAGTTTTTAATCCGTTTTTTAAGACTGAACTTAGCCATGATTTCCTGATTCAAGATAGCCGCTTTGGAAAATTTCAGTTTCCTTGAATACCCTGTAATTTCTGGAATATCCTTCAGCCCCTTTACACCGGATCGCAGTTTTTCCTTAAGTTCTTCCTGGTCAAAGCTGTCCAGGGATGAGATAAGCCCAATACCGGAAATCACCAAGGGGTCCGCAGAATCTGGGTCTGAAGCATAGCTCCTGGCAACATCCTTCAGTGAGCCCAAAGAAACCGCAACGTTGTTTCCACCGAAAGCGAAGGCGCTTTTCACGGATATAGGATTTATTATGGGTCGCGGTTTATCAATAATATAGTCCAGATCGCAGCCTTGCCGGGGCTCGGTGAAATTCGCAATTGGCAAGGCGGTTCTTTCTTTCATGGCCTTGGACATCATGACCAATTCCAGAGCCCCTGAAGCCCCTAAGGTATGACCGACAATGGACTTAAGGGCAGAGACTTTCATCCCTTCCAGGCTTTTGACCTGTTTAAGCGCTCGGGTTTCCACCATGTCATTGGAAGGCGTTCCGGTCCCATGGGCCAAAACTAAGATATCCCGTCCTTGGGTATCGATCCCTTCCAGGGCCTGTTCGATGCATATTCTGATGGTCTCTCCCGTGGGATTGGACGCAGTGGGATGATAGGCATCACTGGTTCCCCAGGTCCCCAGTACTTTTGCATAACAGTCTTCGGGAGATTTTTTCAGCAAAGATTCCTGTTTTTCAAGAATGATCACCCCGGCTCCTTCTCCTATGCTGATGCCTACATCTGTTTGACTGAAGGGGGAACACCGGTCTTTTGACAGGGCCTTGAGAGTCGAGAATCCCGCCAAGGACATAAGACTTAAGGGATCGGTTCCCCCGATAATGGCGATGTCTATTTCATCGTCCCGGAAGAATTCTTGAGCCATGATGAATGGATGTAAGGAGGCTGAACAGGCTGTGGAGTACAGAACCCTTGGCCCCTCCAGGTCATACTCATAGGCTAATCGATCCAGACAGATGTGGAGAGGATAGGTCAAAAAGGCTGATGGGGGGATTCTTTTACCCGATTTAATATGAGCCACATAGTGTTTTTCCAATTCTGTAAAACCAGAAAGGGAAGTTCCCACCAAAATGCCCACACGCTTGCCTTTTAGGTCCTCAGGAGTCAGTCCCGCATCCTTCAGAGCATCCTCGAAGGCCACCATTAATAGTAGTTCCCCCCTCTCTGCAGGGAGTCGATTATTACTTTTGATCTTATGGTTTAGAAGACCCTCTAATTCACGGTTTGTGAGATAGATCTGCCCCGCATTCAAACTCGTTAGACCTTCAGTAGGAATGTCGCGAATGGGTAGGATTTGACTCTTGCCCATTTTCATCTGCTGCCAGTTCTCCTTAAGAGACGTACCAGCAACACTAATAGCGCCAATCCCCGAGATGAGTAGATTTTTTTCCATCATACCCTACTCCATCTGAACCAAGGCACTCTGGGTGAGGAACAGGGGAGTTGACTGGGTTGTGATCCGGCAAACAGCGTTACTCACAGATTTGAGACAGTAACAATCATTGCCTCCAAAGGCCCATTCGCTATTCAAAAGAGCATAGCCGAACCAATATCCCATGGCAGGTGAAAATTGAAGATGTAAAACCTTTCCAATAACCTCGTCATCAAGAGTCACTGAAGGGGCGGATTCAGTCAAGAAACTAGCCACCTCTTCATCGTCCTTAACAATAAAAGCCATTACTTTTTCTTGACAATCTACCACAGCTTGATTCAAAGCCTGTGACCCTATAAAGGCTTCTTTTGAGAAGTCTGCCATCCACCGCAGCTCATGGGGAACGGGAGAGTCCAGAGCGGAAACAGTCACATCCAGGGTGGGAAACCGGACTTCCCTAGAGGCTAAGTCCAAAGAAATTCTGCACTCATCCCAAGCGTCGGCGAACACTACCCCTTCTAGGTTTTGAGTTTTGAAAAGCTCCTTTACCACAGAGCTGGCTCCTGCGGGATGGATAATCCTGAAACCATATTCATTGGTTACACCTGCTCTAAAAATGATCAAGGGAGTCCCTTGGAGTTCTGCATTCATAAAATGAAGGTACCCTAGTCCGGTGACTTCAAATCCGGCTAGAGGTTTGGCCAACTTCCAACTGTAAGGCCCCTCCGCTACCACACACCCGAATTCCGAAGTAACATCCTTAACTGGTATTCCAGCATCCTTAGCTTGCTCAGAAAACCATGCTTTACCCTGAGTTGTTCCAGGGGTGAAGGATATCCAAAATTTTTCATCGAACATCATAACGTAAACCAGGTCCACCACCGCCCCCTGATGGTTCAACAACATGGTGTGGAGAGATTTTTGCGGTTCCAGCATCAGATCCTTACCAGCTAAAATCTGGGCAAGAAAAAGTAAACTTTTTTCCCCTTCGGGTATTTCTAAAAGATTCAATGGTAGATCATAAACCAAGGCAGATTCTCTCAAAGCTTTGTATTGAGAAAGCCATTTTTTATCCTCAGAATCTGCTGAGGTCAGATCGATGTCTCCGCCTCTTTTCTTTTTTTCCCCTTGAAGAATGAAATCAACTAAAGAGTTCACAGACAGAAAAACTTCCAAATCCTCATCACCCACTTGTATGCCAAATTCTTCCTCAACCCCCACAACCAGTTCTAGGGAATCGATGGAATCCAGTCCCAGCCCCATTCCAAATAAGGGAGAGTCATCGTCAATCTGCTCCGGTGTTAGACTAAGATTCAGTCTTTCAATTAAGATATTTTTTGTTCGATTAAGAATATCTAACCTTTTTGTGTTCATTTCTTGTGCTTTATCTTTCAATGCAATGTCATTCATATTACTTTCCTCTTTTATATTTATTAATTTCAAGATTTTTGCGAAACAGAAAGTTCACCTTCTACCACCACGGTTCGGCCCACTTTAGCGGACACTTGCACCAGGGAAAGAGCACCCATTTTTTTAACAATTTTAACTTTCATTTCCAGAAGGCACCCCGGACGAACTGGCTGCATAAATTTCACATTGGCCTTCACCAAGTAACCAACTTTATCCGCCCAATTTATGGTGTCATCACTGGAAATTTCTTGAGTCTGAGTTGCCGCGGCCAAAGCCTCCGCCACATAAACAACAGCCGTTAACTGAGCCAAAGACTCCACCAGAAGGACCCCAGGAACGATTGGCTCGCCAGGAAAGTGTCCTGGGAAAAACCATTCGTTTAAGGTGTAATACTTGTGACCGCAACCCTCCACCCCTGGGACCACATCCATGGCCCGATCAAGAAGAATGAAGGGATACCTGTGAGGGATCAGTTTGCTAATTTGTAAAGCGTCAAATTCCATGGTCTGACTCATGAGAGCCCGCCGTCCACCACCAAAGTCGTGCCAGTAATATAGGATGCAGAGTCCGAGACTAGAAAGCTTACCACATTTGCTATTTCTTCCGGCTCTGCGGGTCTTTTTAAAGCAACTCCCTCAAGCTGGGCTTTCTTAATGGTGTTGGGAACTTTTGCATACATGTCGGTTTTAACAAAACCCGGTGCTACAGAGACCACACGAACGTTATGTTTCCCCATTTCCCTGGCGAGGGATTTGGTGAATGCAATTAAACCGGCTTTTGAAGTAGCGTAGTTCGTTTGGCCCTCCGGAGCCATAATTCCACCGATGGAACTCATGTTCACCACCACACCGGATTTCTGGGAAACCATTTTTTTAATAAATTTCTTGGTCATCTTCACAGCGCCCATAAGGTTCGTATCCAGAACATTTTCAAACTGATCCATGGACATAAGGGCAAACCAGTTATCTTGGGTAATACCAGCATTATTGACTAACACATCCAATTTCTCATGGGATGCCATAATCTTGTCATAAAGTTGGTCAATGTGTTCATCCACTCCGGATGCACACTGGACAGCTAAAGCCTTATCCTCACCCATGTCCAACATTAATTTATGGGCTTCATCGACACCGCGATTATATGTGAAATAAACAAAATAGCCGTCAGCCACAAATTTTTTTACAATGCTACGCCCAATACCGCGACTCCCCCCGGTGACCAATGCAGTTTTCATTATTCCTTTATCCTTGCTCTTAGTTTGAGAATGGTAGATATGTTAATGGAGTTTTAGTTAGTGACTCAAAACATTTTCATCTACTTTTAAAAAAATACTAGCACAAATATTTTTAATGTCAACATAGAATATTTGAACATTTGCGTTAATTTAATATTCCCATTAATTTTTAATATTTGTTCTGGAGTTATTGTTGAAATTTTTTATTTTTTAAGGCTGACCGGAATGCTAATAGATTAGCATAGTAGCTAAGAAATAGAGAAAGATGATATATTTTAAGAATTATCTTCGGCCCTGGATTCGCCCTTTTATTTTGAAAATCTTAACCACCATTCAAGGTTATTTTGCGGAACACAATTTAGCTTCTGGGTCGGTAACCGATTTTTTTTGCATACCTGGGGATCTCTTTCACCGGCTCTCTGTAGGCCTTTTTCACCACTTCCAGACGACTGGTTTCCAGTAAGCCCAATCCGGATTCCCGGGTTTCCGGATCTGTGACCCGGATAAGATCTCCCCGTTTCAGATCTTCAAAACTGCTTCTCCATGTTTCACCTTTGGCTTGAATCGCCGACAAGGATAGACGCCCCTCGGTCCCACAAAGATAGATCCTTTTGCGCCCGGCTTTGTTTATCAAAAAGTCGCCCACCACCCGGAAGATTCTTCCCGCGGGTTTTTGGATGATTTCACTCCGTGGTCCGTAGACAAACCAAGTCATCTTCAATTCTTCCTTACCGAGCCTCGCGGCCCAGGCCAAGGCCTCGAAACCCCGAGGCGGTGTCCAGGAAAAACTGGCGTGGCAGGTCCCCCCGGATTCTCCCAGGGCGGGACAGGTTGATTCCCAAAGACAGGGGGCCAGGGGTTTCATTCCCCGGAGGAGAAGCTCATCCCTCACGGCCAGCATTTCCCTATTCACCCCTGTGGAGGCCGGTTCCATCCAATAAAGACGCCCTTGGGGGCTCAAACTATCAATGGCGGACTGAATAACAGAAGCCCGAAAGCCTACTTTATCGGGAAGATTCACCCCCACCTCGTTGAGGCCGTGACCTAAGGTAATGATGTCCCAAGGACCGGGTGGAAGGGATTCACCCGCAGACCACGGATGGGTATGTAAGGTCCAACCTTGGGATCTGGCTAAATCCTTTGCCAGGGCAAGTGCGGGTATGGAGGGATCAGAGGCCCAAACTTCACCAGCCCCCGCTTCCAAGGCTGCCAAGGCTAAAGGTCCAGGGCCACTGGCCAAATCCAGTACTCTTCTTTTCTGTCTAAAGGGGACCAAATGCCAAATCCATTGAAGCTGGGTAAAACTCACAGGCCAGAAATACAGGAGGTAAGCCCCCAATCCTGCACCTTTCATATAGGATTCTCCCGCCAGGGACCGTTCCCCGGTAAGGCCGCGGGAAAGCCCCTGCAATACCTTGGATAGTTGATACTTCTCTTCCTCGGTCAAACGATAGGGATCCGCCACGGGGGTACTCAGACCTTCCCTTTCCCGCCAAAAACTCAGGAGTTTATTCCACCAAAGGGCCGTATTTTCACTCAAATTCATGGGGTCCAGCATAGGTTAAGTGGTGATTTTTTACCACCCGGAGGCACACTTCATCCGATAATACTTCTATGAAGTATTTATGCCCCCTATTCATCCTGTTATTTACCCCCTCCCTTTACACCCAAGAGCAGGGAATGGCCTCCTACTATGGTCCCGGATTCCATGGAAAAAAGACCGCCTCCGGGGAAATCTTCAATCAAGATGACTTTACCGCTGCTCATAGGTCCCTCTCTTTCGGTTCCCAGGTGGAAGTAACGAACCTCACGAACGGGAAAACGGTCTTGGTAAAAATCAACGACCGGGGTCCCTTCGTGACTGGGAGAATTATTGATCTTTCCGTGGCAGCAGCCCGATCGATTGGGATCGATGCTGCCCTGGGTGTGGCAAAAGTGAGTCTGAAGGTGATATCCGGCGTGAGAGTTCCTGAACCCCAGGAGGGACAGACCTATCTCCAAGTGGGGGCTTTCCGTACGGAAGCCAATGCGAAGCAATCGGCGGCAAAACTTGCCGGGTGGGGTTATGATCCTAAAATTCGTTTGGGAGATCTTTACAGAGTGTACCTCGGCCCCTTAGAAGAATCTGTTTCCGATACCACTGCTAAAGACCTGGCTCTCAGGGGTATTCAAGCCCAAAAAAGATCCACCCCTCCCCCTGGCTACGAATAGTTCCACAGCATTCCATATTTTTTTATTTTTCCACCCTCATTCTCTTGATCAACCCCGATCAATCACATATTATAGGTCCATGGCAAGCTTAACTTATAAAATCGTCATTGTTGACGATGAAAAATCCAGCCTTGAGCTGATGGACCGGATCCTTTCAGGAGCCAGTTACCAAGTTTTCACTTTCAATGACCCCAAAAAGGCCCAAACCTTCTGTCTGGCCAATGAATTTGATATTCTAATTTCAGATTTAAAGATGCCCAACATCTCCGGTCTGGATTTAATTAAAGAAATTAAAGAGAAAAAAGATGATTTTCTCGCCATCATGCTTTCCGCATATTCAGATGTGGATAGCCTGGTTCAGGCACTTAACACCAAACTTCTTTTCCAGTACGTGCTGAAACCGGCAGAGGCTCCGAATCTCCTGGAAGCGGTGGATACGGCCTTCCGGCAGCTTTCTGTCCAGCGCCTGAGAAAAGAAGAATCCTCACAACAGTCTGAGGAGCTCAAGAGATTAAGAGCAGAGAATGTGGAATTAAAGTTTTCCGCCCAAAGTCCTCTAGACTCCCTCGTGGGAAACAATCCCGCCATTCAAAAACTTAAAGAACAAATCAAATCCTTTGCCATCTCCGATCATCCCGTACTTATCGTGGGGGAAGAAGGAACTGGGAAAAAACTGGTGGCTCAACTGGTCCACGAGCTTTCCAGCCGAAGGGGAAAACCCTATATTAGTTTTAATTGTGCCAATATTCCCGAAGAAATTTTGGAAGCGGAACTTTTCGGAGTCGTGAAAGGCGGACAGCCTGGTATTAAACAGGATAAGGAAGGATTCCTACAAGCAGCCCAGGAAGGAACTCTCTTCCTGGAAGAACTGCAGTTGGTGAATAAGACCGTTCAAGGAAAAATTCTCCGGCTCATCCAGTACGGGGCTTATCATCCCGTGGGATCTACCACGGAAAAAACCGCAGATGTGAGAATTATACTTTCAGCCCGCACTACCCTTCAACGGGACGTGCAGGAAGGCACATTCCGAAAAGACCTGTTCTATAAGGTATCCAACCTCACCTTAAAAACCCCTGCACTGAGGGAACGACGGGACGATATTCTCTCCATTATGGAATCCTTGGCCACAAAACAAAGCCGAAGCCTTCCTGTGATGGAAGCTGGGGTGAAAGAAGCTCTTTCCCGGTATGCGTTCCCAGGAAACATTAGAGAAATGGAAGGAATTCTGGAGAAATTGATCATCTCCGCCAGTGCCAATGAAAAAAGTCGCATTACTTTGGCCGACTTAGATAGGATTCTCCAGGAAAACATCAAGATTTACGCTTTGGAACAGGGTGAGGATGCGGTTATCCGCACCATTCATCTTCCCACTGGACGAGAAGTGGTGGATTTGAAGAAATTTGTGGATACGATCGAATGTGATGTGATCGAAAACTCCCTCAAATACAACGACTTCAATATTTCCCAGACAGCTCGGATGCTCATGGTCAGCCGCCAGGGTCTGAAAAATAAAATCAACCGGTACGGTTTGGAACAAAAATACAAACTCACCGGCGGTGAAGATTAATCCTTTTTTAAAGCTCCCCAGAAGTCCACGGAATCAAGTTTGAGCACATCCTGTGTCCAACGACCCGTGGCCTTCTGAATGTTTTCCCAAGTCCATCCCTGGGTTCGCAGGGAATCTGCAATCCAGGCCATGACTTTGACCTTGGTGTCGTAACTGGATTTCCCCAAATCATCCAAAGCCTGTTTTGCTAGAGATTCCCCCTGACCTGAACGAATTTTTGCCGCTACGGGTTCCATAAATCCATCAATCTGCCCCTTCCAACCCACACCCACGTCCTGATTAATCTTACGGAGTTCTTCATTGGTCAGCTCCCCGTCCAGGTTTGCCAAGTAGGCACTCAGGGTACCCACGATCTGAGGTAGACCTAAAACCACCGGTGCAGCGGGAATTGCAGGAGATGTGGTTACAGGAATACCTGGGTTTTCAGCACCCCCACCGGGTACTTGTGTTTTTGATCCCCCGGCTCCGGAAGGACTCCAAAGTGGAGCGACAACTTGAGTTCCCGGTTGTTCGGAGGAGGCTTGAAATGTGACTAACGCCACAGCGCCTACCACCAGGATATTTAATATTAGAGAACCAATTCCCGACTTATCTGCCATACGCCACCTTTATAGGTATTATCGGTATAAAGGCAGGACTCCTGAGGGAGGTTTCCCAGGATTCAATTGACAAAGACCTGCATTTCAGGCTATTTTTCTGGTCGCGGGCCTATAGCTCAGTTGGTTAGAGCAGCGGTCTCATAATCCGCTGGTCCTTGGTTCAAATCCAAGTGGGCCCATTTTAATAAGCCTTGCACCTACGATGATAAATCGTT